>JACZXL010000355.1 GCA_022571635.1 Planctomycetota bacterium | reverse complement strand
TTCCTCATGAGCGGCGGCGTCGATTCGAACGCGCTCATCAGTATCGCGAAACGTGTGCTCGATTACGATGTGCACGGCTTCACGATCGTCGATCACGACAAGCGATACGACGAACAAGCGATGGTCGAGCACTCAGTTCAACAACTGGGAATCCGCCACACCACCATTCATATTGATACAACGGATTTTCTCGGCCGACTCCGTCAATTGATCCTTCAACACGATGCGCCGCTCTGCACGATTTCATACTACGCCCAATGGCTTCTCATGCGCCAGATCGCGGCCCACGGCTATCGCATCTCAATCAGCGGCACCGGAGCTGATGAGCTGTTTACCGGGTACTACGATCATCACAACCAGTATTTGTACGAAGTCCGCGACGACAGCGATCTCTACAACGAATCAATCGCGGCGTGGCGCCGGCACATCCAGCCGATCGTCCGCAATCCTCATTTAGCGAATGCCGAAGCATTCATTCACGAGCCGAAGATGCGCGAGCACATCTTCTTCGATGCCGATGCCTTTGCTGAGTTCTTGATCGAACCGTGGCATGAACCGTTCACCGAACAACGATATTGCGACGGACTGCTGCGGAACCGAATGCTCAACGAGCTCTTTCACGAAGCGGTGCCGCCCATTCTGCACGAGGACGATCACAATGCGATGTCTCAGTCGATCGAGAATCGTTCGCCGTTTCTTGATCGCGAGCTGTTTGATCTATCACAGCGGATCCCCACCCGCCACTTGATTTCCAACGGTTACGCCAAGGCGGTCTTGCGACAGGCGATGCGCGGGATTGTGCCCGACGCAATCCTCGATGAACGCCGTAAGGTCGGCTTCAACGCGTCGATCAACTCATTCGTCGAATTTGCGAGCGACGAAGTGCGATCCGCGATCCTTGATGACAGCCCAATCTTCGATCATGTGCGCAAGGACCGAATCGAATCGTTGATGACGCAGCAGCCGCTTCCAAACAGTAAGAGCAAATTCCTTTTCTACTTCCTCAGCAGCAAGATGTTCATTGAGGAATTCGGCAACTGATGCGATTTTTTCGATCACTGTATTCCGCCGCTTGGACATATTGTCTGAGACTGCGCGGCGCACGGGTTGGGCGCAACCTTCAAGTTCAGGGACCGGTACATATTCTGCTGCGCGACGGGGCTCGTTTGGCCAACCTTAGCATCGGCGACGACGTCACCCTCGGCGGCACAACGTACATCCGCATGAGAAAGGACGGGAAGATCATCCTCGGCAACGGCGTCCGAACCGGGACGGAGATCTGGCTGGTCGCCGCCAACGACGCGGAATTGAAGATCGGCTCTGACACGGTCCTCGGCAGCTACAGCATCTTCAACGGCGGACACGGACTGACGATCGGAAACGACTGCATCTTCGCTGCTTTCGTATACATCAACAGCTCGGACCACCACTTCAAGCGAGACCAACTCATCAAGAACCAAGGTTTTGTTGGGGCTCCGGTAGTGATCGGGGACGATGTATGGCTGGGTGGTCACGTGTTCGTCAATAAAGGCGTGACGATTGGAACCGGTTCAGTAATCGGCGCTGGAGCCATCGTGATCGAGTCTATAGATGAATACAAGGTAGCGGCCGGAAACCCCGCACGCGTGATCCGTGATCGAGAGTGAATGATGAAGTACTGCACACATTGCCTGATGCCCGACACGAAGCCGCACTTGTCGTTTGATGATTCCGGCGTGTGCCAGGCCTGCCGCGCCCACCAACTCAAGAACGATTACCTCGGCGGGATCGACTGGGACGCTCGGGAGAACGACTTCGACGCTCTACTCGAGCAAGCGAAGTCTGCCGGCGCTCCATCGTACGATGTGCTCGTACCCGTCAGCGGGGGCAAGGACAGCATTACGCAGGTGCATCGTGTCCTCGGTCGAGGTTTGCGAATCCTCGCGGTGCATGTGGACTACGGCGTCAAGACCGAGATCGGCAGGCGCAATCTCGAGCGTGTGCCGGACATGGGCGCGGACCTACTGGTCTACCGCCCAAGTCAACCACTTCACAAGCGACTCATCCGCATCGGGCTGGAAGACTTCGGCGACCCCGATCTACTCAGCCATACGCTGCTGCACGCCTATCCCCAACACGTCGCGCTGCAATACGAGATTCCGCTCGTATTGCTCGGCGAGAACGCAGCGGTTGAATACAGCGGAGAGACGGACACCGCGGCCAGCAACACAATGACGCGCGCGTGGTTTGATCGATATGCGGCGAACCAAGGCCGCGATGCACGATTCATCAGCAAGCGATACGACATTCCCTTTGAGACGTTGCGATACTACGACTTCCCCGACCGGATCGCACAGTCATCGACGCAGGCTGTGTTCTTGAGCTA
>JACZXL010000149.1 GCA_022571635.1 Planctomycetota bacterium | reverse complement strand
GGCGACGCCTCCAGGTCAACAGCGCCAGCCTGATCGCGCCCAATTCGGACACCACCGCCGACCCAGATCTCGCAGCGGTTATCGACACTTGGCCGACGCTCCCGAAGCATCTACGGCAGTCGATCATGGCGCTCGTCGATGCTGCTGGCACGGCCACCTAATAGCGGGAGAATGAAGTCCTCAAGCTCGATCGTGACGTTCCGCCGGACCGGCGCGGGCAGCGACCCAGTCTCTACTTCAGGTCCGGTCTTTTCTTTATTCTTCAGGACGATGCGCGCCTCCTGGGGGACCTTGAGGTTCCCGCCGGCCAGCCGGAATGGAAGCGGCTTCTTGAACTGGTCCAACGACACCCTCGGGAGCCTCGCGTCCGGGTCGAACGGGACAACGCCCTTCAACTCGGGCCGGACGCTCATCGGCTGGTCGCTCGACTGCGGCTGAGCCAGCTTGCTCGTCTCCCTCCGGACCATTTTCTTGGATGCCTTCTTCTTCGCCACGACCGGGCTCCTGCACGAACATTGTACCAGGCTCTGAAGGCTCGGCTGTAGACGCGCCAATCGTCGACGCAGGCCGACGGGTCCGCGTAGGCCCGCTCCGGGCGGGCAGCCGAAAACGCTCGCTGATCAGGCGGTCCTCCATCCGCCAGCGCAGGGCCATGCCTCACTCGCGTGGACCAGCGAGGACCTCACGGTCACTTCCGATACATCCGCCGAAGGTTCGTGTTCGGTCGGAAGGTGCCATCAGGCACAAGCCGAGCGACGATCCGGGCAATGTCGAGGGCGTTTGCATGGTGTCGGGCGGCGACGTCGCGGGCTCGGTTGAGGTCTCGCGGGTCCGTCTCGGCGAGGTCGAGCATCAACGCCAGCAGCGGCACGATGCACCGAAAGCCGACAGCCTCGACCGTTTCGAGGTACGTCGAACAGTCGGAGGCGCGTCTGACGAATCCTTTGCGTCGGAGCGCTTCGAGTTGCTCCATCACGGCCGAGCGCGACCAGCCAAGATACTCCGCGAGCTTTGGCACCGAGGGAGCAGCATCGGCTTGGGCGGCGCGTAGCCGTCGCATCATGTCAAGCGTCGCGGCCTCCGGAGCGCTGAGCATCGGGCGCAGTCGCTCGGGTTCGGTGCGCGCGAATTGCAAGGCCTCGTCGATCCGCGAGCGTTCCAAGTTTGTAAGCGGCCCGAATCGTTTTCTCATCGAGTCTAGGATAGCGGCGCCAGCCGATAGAGACTAACGCACACAGCCGGGCGACCGCCAGTTTGGTGGTTCTTCCGACCCCCCTCCCCCCGCAGTGCGATCGCACGACAGAACCTAGGTAGAGTCCAGAGTCCGCCCCCGTGTTTCATGTCCGCGCATCAGAAAAAAGATTGGCCCCGAAATCACCCAAATATTTTTTCTGCACGAACATACTTCGTTCCTCGCTAGAGGAATCCAAGATCCGTTCGGCGCGGGAAAGTCGATTCGCTCAGGGACACGGCCCCCAGTTGGCCAACAGGGTGAGCAGATCCTTCACGCCAACGTCGCCGCTGTCATCGAAGTCGGCGGGACAATCTCCCTTGGGCGGGCATGGCCCCCAGGCGCCCAGCAAGACGAGCAGATCCTTCACGCCAACGTCGCCGCTGTTGTCGAAGTCCGCCGGACATGGTTCAGGAAGCGGCGGCGGATCGTTCAGCAGCACCGTGACTGAACCGCCCGTCTTGCCGTCATCGGTGTTAGCAGTGACGATGTCCGGCAACTCGTCCGCATTGAAATCCGCGTTGGCCACGAAATTCGGATCGGCGTTCACGCTGAACTCCAACGGCAACTGAAACTCCACTTCCCCGATGCCCGAGGTGATGTTGGCCAGCACCTGCACCACCGGCTCCATCGCCGCGTTATCTGCTGCGATTACCAGATCAGGATCGCCATCCCCATCCAGATCAACTGCGTCGATTGACCGTGGCGTTGTGCCAACACTGACTTCGATCGCGGGGCCGAACGTCCCATCACCCTGGTTCAGCAGAACCGACACCGTCGCATCAGCGCCGTTGACCACCACCACATCGTTGAAGGTATCGCCATCAATATCGGCGATCGCGAGCTGCCGCGGATCGGTCCCGACCGGATAGTTCACCGCGGGCGCAAAGCTGCCGTCGCCGTTATTGAGGATCACGAACACCGAACCGTTGAGCGGCCCTCCCTTGGCCATCACTGTATTATTGATGCCCACAATATCCACGTCCTTATCGTTGTCGATGTCCCCCGGATCGACGTCGAAGGCCAATGACCCTTCGGTGGGCAGCATCGGCCCTTTGGTGAACCCACCCATTCCGTCGCCGAAGAGCACCCACACGGTGTTGTCCAGTGCATTGGCGACCACCAGATCAGTGTTCTCGTCCATATCAAAGTCAGCTGACGCGACGGCGCTCGGCGCTTGACCGACATCTTGTGTTGGCCCCGGAATAAACGAGCCATTGCCGTCGCCCAAAAGGATCGAAAGCTGATTGTCGCCTGCGTTTGATACTGCCAGATCGACGAAGGCATCGTCATTGAAGAATCCGGCGGTGATGTCGGTCGGGATGGTTCCCACGGGGATCAACGCGCCCGCTTCCAGGCCGTTCCAATCTCCCGTCTTGTTGTCGTTGCCTTGGTTGAGGAAAACCTGGACGTTGCCGTTTCCTTGGGGTATCGATCCCGGGATGACCACCACCAAATCCGGGGTGTCGTTGCCGGCTGCATCGAACGAGCCAATCGCCTCGACCGTCGCCTCACCGAACGCGGGAAACTCCTGCGGCTCGTCGAAGTCGATGCTGCCGGCACTGAACAGGTACACCGAGCCGGAGTCGGCGCCGTTGTCGTCGTCCAGGTGGGCCCCGATGATGGCGGTGGCGTCGCTGATCGCAACGGACCAGCCGAAGTGATCGAACTCCGCGCCGTCGTCGGGCAGGAGCTTGGCAATCTGCTGGCCCGTGGTCGTGTCGAAGAGGTAGGCGGAGCCGGAGTTAGCGCCGTTGTCATCGTGTAATTCGGTCCCAACGATGGCGGTCCCGATGGAATCGGGACTGATCGCGACGGAGATGCCGAACTGGTCGCCCTCCGCGCCGTCGTCGGGCAGGAGCTTGAAGAGCTGCGTGGGGTTCGCGGGGTCAGAGATATCGAAGAGGTAGGCGGAGCCGGCGGCGGAGCCGTTGTCGTCGTGCCCGTTGGCCCCGACGATGGCGGTGGCGCCGCTGATCGCGACGGAGATGCCGAACTGGTCGCCGCCCGCGCCGTCATCGGGCAGGAGCTTGTCGATCTGCCGGCCCGTGGTGGTGTCAAAGAGGTAGGCGGAGCCGGAATTGCCGCCGTTGTCATTGTCGAGCGGGACCCCGACGACGGCGGTGGTGTCGCTGATCGCAACGGACCAGCCGAACCGGTCGCCACCCGCGCCGTCGCTCGGAAGTAACTTGGCGATCTGCCGGCCCGTGATGGTGTCGAAGAGGTAGGCGGAGCCGGAGTTGTTGCCGTTGTCATCGTCGCGCCATGCCCCGACGATGGCGGTCGTGTCATTGATCGCGACGGACCAGCCGAATAAGTCGTTGAACGCGCCGTCATCCGGCAGGAGCTTGAAGATCAGCTGGCCCGTGATGGTGTCGAAGAGGTAGGCGGAGCCGGAGTTGATGCCGTTATCGTCGTCCCGCGGTGCCCCGACGATGGCGGTGGCGCCGCTGATCGCGACGGAGATGCCAAAGTGGTCGCCCGGCTCGCCGTCGTCGGCCAGGAGCTTAGCGATCTGCGTGGGGTTCACGGGGTCAGAGAGGTCGAAGAGGTAGGCGGAGCCGGAGGCGTTGCCGTTGTCATCGTCAAATTCGGCCCCGACGATGGCGGTGGCGCCGCTGATCGCGACGGAGATGCCGAAGTTGTCGCCACTCGCGCCGTCTTCGGCTAGGAGCTTGGCAAGTTGATCGCCGAGGTCGGCGTAGGCCGGTCCGGTGTTCAGGATTGATGCTGCCGCGACAAAAAGAACTGGTGTGAGATATTGCATGTTCGTCTCTTGGGTTTCAGCAGATGCGCGGTGTTGGCGGCACTACGGACACCGCCCCCAACTGGCGAGCAGCACGAGAAGATCTGCCACGCCAACGTTGTTGCTGCCGTCGAAGTCGGCGGGGCACTCCGCCTTCGACGGGCATGTCCCCCAACTTCCCAGCAGCAAGAGCAGATCGGACACGTCGATGGAGCCGTTACTGTCTAAATCCCACGGACAAAGCAAGGCCTGAAACTCGTACGCGCCCATATCCACGATCGGCGGATCGCCGTTACCCGTGTCTTTCGTAGCCGGATCGTCAACAAACCGCGGATTGCCGTCGAGGTCGGTCACAACGCCCTTGGGCAAGGCCGTGTTGTCGGCGGCGTCAATACACGGCGAGCCGGGCGAGAGGCGATAGTCGCCGTTGGCCGGATCGACGAACACCGGGTCGGCGTCGATGTTGCCGACGCCGGGCCATCCGTCTTGCACGTTGCTGAAAGACGCGGTAGCCGAGCCCGAGATCTGGTCTGGGCTGTTGTCCCACAAGATGCCGTTTGTCACCGTCGCGCTGCTGTTGATGTTTATCCACATCCCTCCGCCTTGGCTGGCCGAGTTGGCACTGATCGTTGTGTTCGTCAACACCGCTGAGCTGTTGGAGAGCAGGAGAATGCCGCCCCCAAGCCCGACATCGCCGCTCACTTGGTTGCCGATGAGCGTTGAGTTGATGAGTAGCGCGGTACCATTCTGATTGAATACACCCCCACCTACGACTGCTGAATTGTTCGTTAACGAGCAGTCAACAAGCGTAAGACTGGGACTCGCCTCCAAGAAGAATTGCACGAAAGCAACGGCGCCGCCGTGGTAGCCTACGTTATCGTGAAGGTCGCAATCGACCAAGTTCAGCTGACCGTCGGAGCTGAATATCGCGCCGCCACCGCGGTTGAAGACAAGAGGGGTCAAGTTTGCGATGAAGGTACAGTTCGTGACGCTCAGAATCCCGTCGTGGACGAAGATTCCGCCCCCTCTGAAGCCGGCGGTGTTTGCGGTGAACGTGCAGTCGGTCACCGTCGGACTGCTGTTGTTGTTGTTCATCCCGCCGCCGTTGTTTCCTGCGATGTTTCCACTGAACGTACAGTTGGTCACTGTCGCGTTGCTGTCTTGATTGCGCATTCCGGCGCCGTTGTTCGCGGCGTTTGCGGTGAACATGCAGTCGGTCACCGTCGGGCTGCTGTTGAAGTTGAGCATCCCGCCACCGTTGACTGTTGCCATGTTTGCATCGAATGTGCAGCCGACGACCGTCGGGCTGCTGTTGTTGTTGCCCATCCCAGCGGAGAAGTCTGCGGAGTTCCCGCTGAACGTGCAGTTGCTCACCGCCGGGCTGCTGCCACTCCTGTTCTCCATCCCGCCGCCGCTGTTTCCTGCGGTGTTTGCGGTGAACGTACAGTCGGTTACTGTCGGGCTGCTGTTCACGTTGCTCATTCCGCCGCCGTTATTGGTCGCCGAGTTGCCGCTGAACACGCAGTTGGTCACCATCGGACTAATGCTGTCGCGATTGTGCATCCCGCCGCCGTTGAGGCCGGCGTTGTTCAAGATGAACGTGCAGTTGACCACCGTCGGGCTGCTGTTGTTGCGGTTGAGCATACCGCCGCCGTTGGCAGAGGCCATATTGTCCACAAAGGTGGAATTGTCCAGCGTGGGGCTGCTGTTGTTGCGGTTGATCATCCCGCCGCCGCCCCCGGCTGTATTGCCGCTGAACTGGCAGTTGGTTATGGTCGGACTGCTGAGCACGTTATCCATTCCGCCGCCGAGGTCGGCGGTGTTGCCGGTGAACGTGCAGTTGGTCACGGTCGGGCTGCTGCCGCTGTTGAGCATTCCGCCGCCGAGATCGGCGGTGTTTGCGGTGAACGTACAGTCGGTCACGGTCGGGCTGCTATTGTTGTTGTGCATCCCACCGCCGAAGGTTGCTGAATTCCCGCTGAACATGCAGCCGGTTACGGCGGGGTTGCTGCTGTCGTTGTTACGCATCCCGCCGCCGTTACTCACCGCGGTGTTTGCGGTGAACGTACAGTCGCTCACCATCGGGCTGCTGTCGATCGCGTTGAGCATCCCGCCGCCGTTGACGGTTGCCATGTTTGCATCGAATGTGCAGCCGACGACTGTCGGGTTGCTGCTGGACCAGTTGAACATGCCGGCGCCGCCGCCGGACAGGTTGCCGATGAACGTGCAGTCGGTCACCATCGGGCTGCTGCCCGCGTTCCGCATTCCGCCCCCGTCCACCTCGGACGTGTTGGCGGTGAAGGTGCAACCGGTCACAATCGGGCTGCTGCTCTCGTTGTTCATCCCGCCGCCGCGGCCCTGATTGACGCCATCTTTGTCTACGAAGCTTGCGATGTTCGCGGTGAACAGGCAGTTGGTGACCGTCGGGGCACTGCCGCCAATGTTGAACATTCCTGCGCCGTGGGATGCCTGATTGTCGGCAAACGTGCAGTCGGTTACTTCCGGGCTGCTGTCGTTCGCGTTCAGCATCCCGCCGCCGTTGAATGTCGCCGTGTTTGCGTCGAATGTGCAGCCGACGACCGTCGGGTTGCTGTTGTCCAAGTTGAACATGCCACCGCCGAAGTCTGCTCCATTCCCGCTGAACGTGCAGTTTGTCACGTCCGGGCTGCTCCCCGCGAAGTTCCCCATCCCGCCGCCGTCAACGGCGGCCGTGTTCCCGCTGAACGTACAGTTGGTCACGTCCGGGCTGCTGTCGATGAAGTTGTTCATTCCGCCGCCGAAAGGGGCCACGTTGCCGGTGAAGGTGCAGTCGGTCACGATCGGGCTGCTGCCGGCAACGTTGTGCATTCCGCCGCCAGAATCGGCGATGTTCTCACTGAATGTGCAACCCGTCACATTCGGGCTGCTGTCATTGTTGGACATCCCCGCGCCAGTTGAAGCGGCGTTGTCGCTGAACACGCAGTCGGTCACTTCGGGGTTGCTGGCGTCCGCGTTCAGTATCCCACCGCCGTTGAATGTCGCCGTGTTTGCATCGAATGTGCAGTTTGTCACGTCCGGGTTGCTCGCCGCGAAGTTCGCCATCCCGCCACCGTTGCCGGTCGCCGAGTTCCCTCGGAACGTGCAGTTGGTGACAGTCGGGCTGCCGGGGTTGTTGAGCATCCCGCCACCGTTGGGGGCCAGTCCCCCGGTGATGGTGAAGCCATCGAGGACGGTGAGTACGGTTTCGTTGTTGATGCACGAGACCACCGTGCCGTCGCCGGTGCCGTCATTGTCGATGTCGCCGTTGATGATGGTCACCTCAGGGCCGTCGGAACTGCGCACGGTGATCGCCTTGCCGAGGAAGTTGATGAGTTCTCGGTAGGTGCCTGGGGCGACGACAACCTCATCGCGGTTGACTGCCGCGTCGATCGCCAGCTGGATCGTCGGAAAGTCCGCGGGAACATTGATCGTGTCCGCGGCGACCGCTCCTGTCAGCGCAAGAACGAAACACGCGATGTTCTGGCTCGTCACGATGGATATTCGCATCCTCAATTACCTCCTGAATTCACGTGGCGAGTATCTACTTACCGCCCGCCTCGCCGAACTCGTTTCAACACGTCACCGCCACGAATGAAGGCCCATGATAACTCCTTGCCGGCCAATGTGCTAACCCTATTTCCCGCAGTTCCCCCGGCCAAAGACCGAAGTCCGTTTGCAACCAGGCCCGATCGAGACCGCCGCCGTCTTACCCATCTTCCAACCGCTCCAACCGCCCCCTCTATAACCCAACGCGACCTCGATCGACGCCGCCCGACACGAAATCCGAGGTTTTTTTCCACGCCGCCCACCTGCCGCTTTCATCCTCGCCTCGCCTGTGCTTGGCTGATCGTGTCGGGTGAGGCCCGCCCCGGCGGATTCCGAGCAACTTGAGGATTGAGGATTGAGGTCTGGGTCGTTCCGCCGTTTCGCCGTTTCGCCGTTTCGACGTTTTCTTCACGTTTCACCCGGACCTTCCTCACTCGATCCCGATGGAATCGGGACGTTCGTCAGGTCCGGCTTCGCGCTTCTATCCGTCCCGATTCCATCGGGATCTGTGGTTCATTCCCTCGGTTTTTCAGTCTTCTCCGCGGCCTGGGCACCCCAGTCAGCCCCCTGCCTGTTGTGTTGTCACGTCCGACAGACGACAATGACCTCCGAATTGCCGAACGATCCTGCGAACGGCCTTTGGGGCGGGCGCCAATGTCTCCCACGAATCCAACAGAGTTGCTTTCCAACATCAGCGCGGGCGACGCTCGGGCCGCGGATGAGCTACTGAAGCTCGTCTACCCCGAACTACGTCAGTTGGCGCAGCGAGCGCTTCGTCGCGAACGGCCCGACCACACGCTCCAGGCCACAGCTTTGGTTCACGAGGCCTATATCAAGCTGATCGATCAGACCCGAGTCGATTGGCAAGGCCAAACCCACTTCAAAGCGGTGGCGGCGATGGCGATGGGCCGAATCCTCGTTGACTCCGCTCGGGCTCGAAATCGAGAAAAAAGAGGCGGCGGATGGCGGCGGGTGACGCTGCACGACGCGTTCTCATTGAGCGAGCAGCGCGAACTGGACCCGCTCGAACTGGCGGAGGCATTGGAAATGATGAAGCAGGTCGACGCTCGCCAAGCGGCTGTCGTCGAGTATCGTCTGTTCGGCGGACTAAGCAACGAGGAAACCGCGCGCCTCCTGGACGTGTCGAGCCGAACCGTGGAGCGCGACTGGAAGATGGCCCGAGCCTGGCTGCGACGCGAGTTGACCAAAGGAGCATCCGAGTAATGGATGAGAAGCGATACCAACGAGCCAAGGAGCTGTTCCTGGAGGTCTGCGATCTCGAGCCCGAGGAGCAGATGGACATCCTCGAAAAAGAATGCGCCGGGGACAAGGAGCTTCGGTTGGAAGTCGAGTCGTTGCTCGTGCATCACGTTGGTGCGTCGGATCTGATCGAGACGGCGGCGGTTACCACGGCCACACCCACCGCCAAAGATACGGCTGAGCGCGAACGCATCGGCCCCTACCGCGTGATTCACAAAATCGGGGAAGGTGGGATGGGCGTGGTCTATTTGGCTGTGCGCGAGGACGATAAATTCAAGCGGCGCGTGGCCATCAAGCTGTTGAAGCGTGGAATGGATACCGCCGCGGTCCTTCGCCGTTTCGAGCTGGAGCGCCAACTTCATGCCGCCATGAATCATCCGGGTATTGCTCGAATCTACGACGGAGGTGAGACCGACGACGGGTTGCCGTACCTCGTCATGGAGTACATAGAGGGTCAGCCCATTGATAACTATTGCGACGATCATCGACTTCACATTGCAGAACGCCTGGAGCTGTTCGGCCAGGTTTGCTCAGCCGTTCATTACGCCCATCAAAACCTCG
>JACZXL010000148.1 GCA_022571635.1 Planctomycetota bacterium | reverse complement strand
ATGCCGTCTCCGCCGTTTCACCTGACTTGCTGATGACGTTGACGACGGTCCGTTTGAAGCTCGGATCGTCCCGGCGAATCAAATCGAGTGTGGCCCCGACGAACTGGGGATCGACATTATCCAGCACATAGAGGCGGGGGCCGTTGCGATTATCTCGTGAAAGAAAATTGTAGGTGTGGGGGTTGAGCGCCGCATGAAGCGCGATGTTGCCCAGTGCGCTGCCGCCGATGCCGAGGACGATGAGGTGTTCGGTCGAGTCCCGCAGTTTCGTAACGAGTGCGTTTACAGCGCCGACGTGTTCGGATCGAATGGGATCAAACGGAAGCGATCGCCAACGCTCCCAGCCGGTTCCTTTGGAATCGCTAAGGCGGTGCGTAAGATCGGCGATCAGGGGCGCGGCATCTTCGATCGCGGTTGGATCGAGCCCATGTTCGCCGACACGGTCGCTGAGGCAGTTAGCGTAGTTCAGTCGCAGGCCGGTCATGTGGGCAGGATAGCCGATGACTTGCCCGAAGCCGGGTCTGACGAGTCTGCCCGAAGCCGGGTCTGACGAGTCTGCGAGGAAGACCCGGGTGGTAGGGCATGAAGGGTCCGTTGCGACGCTACCCGGACCTTCCTCGCAGACTCGTCAGGACCGGCTTCCGCTTATACTCGGTCTATGAGTTGCGAACGACTGATTCATGGGATCTGCACTTACTACGGGCAGTGGGTGCCGGGCGATGAGCGGGGATGGCGATCGCGCGGCCACAAGCGCCACTCGTCGGGGGATTACCGGCAGCCGCCTCCGCCCGGCGAACACGCCGAACTGCGGCGCTACACGCGCTCGGTGATGAAAGGACGACCGATCTTCCGGGGCCCGGACGAATACGCGATTGTGGGGCGAGCCTTTGTGACGAAGCTCGATCGTCTGGGTTGTTCACCCCGCTGTCTGGCCTGCGGGGGGACGCATCTTCACGTGTTGTACGAATCGCATGCGCCGGATGCGATGATGGAACTCGGCAGGGCGAAGCAATTTGCATCGTTGAAGCGTGTCGATCGGCCGGGCCGTCTGTGGGCAGCCGGGGCGAAGATCATCCCGGTCAGGTCGCCTGAACATGCAACACGCGCGTTTGGTTACATCTACGAGCACATGGCCAAGGAAGGCGCATGGGTGTGGCAGCGCGATCCCGGAAGCCGCGCCTGACGAGTCTGCCCGAAGCCGGGTCTGACGAGTCTGCGAGGAAGACCCGGGTGGTAAGGGAGTTCACGGTCTTCGCGCCCCGACCCGGACCTTCCTCGCTCCCTGCGGTCGCTCGTCAGGTCCGGCTTCAAATCACACCGCGGCCAGGGCCCGATCGAGGTCTCCGATCAAATCTTCGCAATCCTCGATGCCGACGGACAGTCGCGCCAGATCGTCAGTGATACCCAGTGCGTCGCGCTGCGCTTTTGGAACCGAAGCATGAGTCATGATGGCGGGATGTTCGACCAGCGACTCGACGCCGCCGAGTGATTCCGCCAGTGCGAAGACCTTGACGTGCTCCAGGAATCGGCGCGATTCATCGAGTCCGCCCTTGATAAACATGGTGACCATCCCTCCGCCCGCGGGACTTCCGCACATCCTCATCTGCCGATTGGCAAGTTCGTGCTGCGGATGACTGGCCAGACCGGGATACGCCACGCGCTGTACCTTCGGATGTTGTTCGAGCCATTGGGCGATGCGCGCGGCGCTTTCGCAATGTTGGCGCATCCGCACCGCGAGCGTCTTGATGCCGCGCAGCACCAGGTACGCATCGAACGGCCCGAGGATGGATCCAATCGCGTTCTGTAGGAAGCGCAAGCGCTCGGCGAGGTCGGCGCGGTTCGTGACCAACAGGCCGCCGATCACGTCGCTGTGCCCGCCGAGGTACTTCGTGGCTGAGTGCATGACGAGATCAAAACCGTGCTCCAACGGTCGTTGCAGCATGGGCGTGGCGAAGGTGCTGTCACATACCGTCAATAGGTCGTGTTCCTTGGCGATTTTGACCACGCCATCTAAGTCAACGAGCTTCATTAGAGGATTGGTCGGCGTCTCGACCCAGATCATCTTCGTCGTTCCGGGGGTGATCGCCTTCTCGATCGCCGAAAGGTTTGTCATATCGACGTAGCTGACTTGCAATCC
The DNA here is from genome assembly GCA_022571635.1 of Planctomycetota bacterium. Lineage (GTDB taxonomy): Bacteria > Planctomycetota > Phycisphaerae > Phycisphaerales > SM1A02 > JADFNO01. The sequence continues at coordinate 7,255 of JACZXL010000148.1, read as the reverse complement.
CTGTGATCGGTCGCGCACGTTCGTCAGGAGTCGATACGTTCCGCCATACAGATCATCCATTGCGATGACGTGATCGGTGGTGTCCAGCAACTCCAGCGTTGTGGCGATCGCGGCGAGCCCCGAGGCGAAGGCGAAGCCGCCATAGGAGACGTCCTGGCGTTCAGTCAGCTCGGAGCCTTCCAGCCGCGCGATGCAGCGCTCCAGCGCATAGCGCGTCGGGTTGTGACTGCGTGAGTACTCGAAGCCCTTGTGGACCCCGGGCGATTCCTGGGCATAGGTGCTGGCCAGTGAAATCGGCGGCATGACGGCGCCGGTGGACGGGTCCGGCCGCTGCCCGCCATGAATGACCAGCGAGGCGAGGCGCAGTTGTTTCTTCGACGAATCCGACGAATCAGTAGTCATGGCCTGATGATAGCGGACGAGGCCGCGGTCGAATCCGGCCAGCGCTTCAGTCATCCCGGGCGTAGACCGCCACCTGCCAGATCAGCGTGTGCTGATCGCTTCGTAACCGCAGGCCGGCCGCGCGCACGGCACGGTCGATCTCGCTCGGCCGATGCAGATAAAACCGAAAGGCGATGCGCCGCAGCCGGTGGATCAGGTTCATGGCGGGCCCAATGATCCTCACCAGCCAAGTATTGCGTGGATAGACAATCCCGTAGAGCCGGTGTGCCTTCTCGGCGGACCGCGCGATAAGCACCTTCATGTCGGGGTAACAGCAAATCACACGATCGAGGGTGACGATATCGGCGGAGGCGATATCTTCAGCCACGTCCACGAAATCAGCGTGATAAAACTGCGCGTGGTCGGCGTATCCTTGGCGCGTCGCTTCCTCGCGGGCGGCGCTGATCGACGCCGTGGACCCCTCCACGCTTATCACGCGCGTCGCACCGTCCTTCATCAGCTCGTGTTGAATCGCGCCGATGCCGCCTCCGATATCCAGGAGCGTCAAGCCCTCGGCGCCATGAGACCGCAGGGCGTCCAGGAGCAATCGCGTGGTTTTGATCGGCCCTCGCTTGCGATAACGGCGCAGCTCGCGGGCAGCGCATTTCTCGTTGAAAAGATCATCGAAGCCGCAACATTGTGGACAGATCATGGCATTGTATTGGCTCGGCGAACTCCCTATGTAGGATACGCCGGAAGTTGTCCGGGCGGGACTCGCAGCACCAGGCGCTGTTCAGCGGCTGGGTCGCGGCAATAAAGGGCTGCGCCCGGTGGCGCAGCCCTTGTGGGTCAGGTCAGGATCGAGTTGAGGCTTACTTACTGGGCGCTGCCCAATGTGTCGCGGCCCAGGGCCCCGTCAATGGTCAGAATGTGGTAACTGGTGGAGGTGAAGTCGTAGGCAAAGTCCATGTAGTAGCCGCCGTTGTCGCCGGGGTCGTAGCCGCCGCCGAAGGGGGTGTCGATGCTCCAGAGGCCGAACTCACCGTTCAGATCGTTCTCGGTCTGGCCGAGGTGACGCCGGTTGGCGTTGAGGGCCTCCTGGGTGCCGAACAGCCGCACGTGCCCGTCATAAAACAGGGTGGCGGGCGTGGACTCGAAGCCGTGGTTGAACCAGTACTCTTCGCAGTCATTATCGTGGGTGCTGAACGCGGGGTTACAAACTCGCCGAATGTTCTGGAGCCAGGGGTGCTCAAGCATGTGCGTCTTGAGCGTCGGGTAGCGGATCGAGCCCATGGTCGGTGTGCGGTGACCGCCGGGCAGCTCCCAGGGGTCGGTGTAATACTTCTGGGTTTGCTCGTTGAACGACAGGACATCGGGTGAGAACAGCGCCGCCGGGGACATGCAGTAGGTGGGCCACATGTGTGGATGATCGTTGCAGGGGCCGAACGGCGCAAACTCACCAGGTTGATCCAGGCAGGGTTGGATCAAGTCCCAGTTGAAATCCTTGGGGGCGTAAAAGATCTTGTCGTAGTGGCGCCCGTTGACGTACCGGGCGAGCTGCATCACGTTGGGCATGCGGAACCAGCCGAAGCCAGCTTCGTCTGTGTTGACTCCACCGGGGAAGGCGATCGCCTCGAGGAGACTGTGGTTGTCTGTGGAGCCCATCCAATAGGCCCACAGACCGCCGTTCGCCCAGCCTGCGATCAGGGCTGGATGGGCCGTCGTCGCATTTCCGGTATAGCCGATCTCGGTGTTGTAGTTAGCCACGCTTCCATAGGCGCTGATGTTGTACCGGCACAACGACATCTGCGCGTCCTCCCAGTCGCCGGCGTAGGCGTTGTGGGCGACGGCCAGTTGCCGGAGGTTGCTCACCGAGGTGGTGACTCGGGCCTTGTCGCGGGCCTTGCCGATGGCCGGCAACAAGATGCCGATGAGCAGCGCGATGATCGAGATGACCACGAGCAGCTCGACGATGGTGAAGCCCTTATAGAGGTGTCGTTTCATGACGAGCCCTTCCTTTCTGCGGCGATCCGCTCGCCGCATGTGAGAAATGGTAGCGCCCGGCGGATCGAGCCGGGCGGAGACGGTGAGATATCGTTGTCAGCATACCGTCGCCGGGGCCTTTTGCCAAAAGGATTCATCGTGAATCTGGAGATCTGGTGCGTGGGGGGAAAAAAGGGCTGTACCGGGTGGCGCAGCCCTTGTGGGTCAGGTCAGGATCGAGCTGGGGCGGCTTACTGCTTACTGGGCGCTGCCCAGGGTGTCGCGGCCCAGGGCCCCGTCAATGGTCAGAATGTGGTAGCTGGTGGAGGTGAAGTCGTAGGCGAAGTCCATGAAGTAGCCGCCTTCGTCGTTGGGGTCGTAGCCGCCGCCGAAGGGGGTGTCGATGCTCCAGAGGCCGAACTCACCGTTCAGATCGTTCTCGGTCTGGCCGAGGTGACGCCGGTTGGCGTTGAGGGCCTCCTGGGTTCCGAACAGCCGGACGTGGCCGTCATAAAAGAGGGTGGCGGGCGTCGATTCGAAGCCGTGGTTGAAGTAGTAAGTTTGGCAGTTGTTATCGTGGGTGATGAACGCCGGGTTGCAGATTCGCCGCATGTTCTGGAGCCAGGGGTGCTCAAGCATGTGCGTTTTGAGCGTGGGGTAACGGATCGAGCCCATGGTCGGTGTGCGGTGACCGCCGGGCAGTTCCCAGGGGTCGGTGTAATACTTCTGGGTTTGCTCGTTGTACGCGAAGACGTCCGGTGAGAACAGCGCCGCCGGGGACAAGCAGTAGGTGGGATCCATGTGTGGATGAGCGTTGCAGGGTCCGTCCGGCGAAAACTCGCCAGGTTGATCGAAGCAGGGTTCGACAAGGACAAAGTTGGGATCCTTGGGGGCGAAATAGATCTTGTCGTAGAAACGCCCATTGACGTACCGGGCGAGCTGCATCATGTTGGGCATGCGGAACCAACCGTAGCCGTCACTCCCATTGACGACGCCGGGGAACCCAATCGGCTCGACGGCAAAGTAGTGGTCTGGGAGGGCCGGCCAATAGGCCCACAAACCATTGCCGCCCGCTCCCGAACCCCAGCCTGCGATCAGGGGTGGATGGGCCTGCGACCACGATCCGCCACCGCTATAGCCGATCGCGGCGTTGTAGTTGGCCATGTTCCCGTAGACGGAGATGTTGTAACGGGCCAGCGAAAGCTGCGCATCCTCCCAGTCGCCGGCGTAGGCGTTGTGGGCGACGGCCAGTTGCCGGAGGTTGCTGACCGACGTAGTGGTCCGAGCCTTGTCGCGGGCCTTGCCGATGGCCGGCAGCAAGATGCCGATCAATAGCGCAATGATCGAGATGACCACGAGCAGCTCGACGATAGTAAAGCCCTTCAAGATGTGTCGTTTCATGATGAGGCCTTCCTTTCTGCGGCGACCTGTTCGCCGCACGTGAGAAATGGTGGCGCCCGGCGATCGAACCGGGCGGAGACGGTGAGATGCCATTGCCAGCATACCGCTGGCGAAGCCTCTTGCCAAGAGGATTTAGCGTGAATCGCCAGAGCCGGTGCGAGCCGGAAAAAGGGCTGCGCCGAGTGGCGCAGCCCTTGTGGGTCAGGTCAGGATCGAGTTGGGGCTTACTTACTTACTGGGCGCTGCCCAGGGTGTCACGGCCCAGGGCCCCGTCAATGGTCAGAATGTGGTAGCTGGTGGAGGTGAAGTCGTAGGCGAACTCCATGAAGTAGCCGCCGCCGCTGCTCGGGTTATAGCCGCCGCCAAAGGTGGTGTCGATGCTCCAGAGGCCGAAAGGACCGTTCAGATCGTTCTCGGTCTGGCCGAGGTGACGCCGGTTGGCGTTGAGGGCCTCCTGGGTGCCGAACAGCCGGACGTGGCCGTCATAAAAGAGCGTGGCGGGCGTGGACTCGAAGCCGCCGTTGAAGTAGTACGGCTCGCATTGCTCTCCCCAGGGACTCGTGAACGCGGGGTTGCAGACCCGCCGGACGTTCTGCAGCCAGGGGTGCTCGAGCATGTGCGTCTTGAGCGTCGGGTAGCGGATCGAGGACATGGTCGGCGTGCGGTGACCGCCGGGCAGATCCCACGGGTCGGTCCAGTATTCGTTCGTCTGCTCGTTGTACGCCAGGACGTCCGGTGAGAACAGGGCCGCCGGCGAGAGGCAGTAGGTGGTCCAAATGGGCGGGTTACATTCCGGGAGCGGCGCGAAGTCGCTGGGGTGATCCAGGCACGGTTCGATCGCGCTGAAGAAGGGGTCCTTGGGTGCGTAGAAAACCTTGTCGTACCAGCGCCCGTTGACGTACTGGCTGAACTGGCCGACGTTGGGCAGTCGGAACCATCCGAAGCCCGGCTGGCCGTTGGTGCCGCCCGGGAAGCCGATCGGCTCGACCGCCCAGTAGTGGCCCTCTGCGCCGGGCCAGTAGGCCCACAGGCCGTTGCCTCCGATACCGGAGCCCCAGCCGGCGATCAGCGGCGGGTGACCTCTGATAAAGCTCTGGGTAGTATTCCCGATCGCCTCGTTGTAGGCGAGCATATCCCCATAAGCGGAAACATTGTAGCGACACAGGGAAAGCTGGGCGTCCTCCCAGTCACCGGCGTAGGCGTTGTGGGCGACGGCCAGCTGGCGAAGGTTGCTCACCGACACGGTGGTCCGAGCCTTGTCGCGGGCCTTGCCGATGGCCGGCAGCAAGATGCCGATGAGCAGCGCAATGATCGAGATGACCACGAGCAACTCGACGATGGTGAAGCCCTTATAAAGATGTCTTTTCATGGCGAAGCCTGATCCTTCCTGCGGGGACATGGCCACCGCAAACGTGAAGTGCTGAACGTCAGCGCCCGAACCCATTTCGGGCTGGATGTGATATGCCAAAGGTTAGCCTAGCAACTTGATGCACGACTGCAAGAGGATTTCCGCGCAAATTTGGCGGATGGGAATGCTCCATACGAATTCGCCAGGCCCTCAAGAAGTGGGCGAAAAGGGCCGGCAGGGAAGATCGGACAAGACGTGCCCAGTGGGTGCGCCGCGGTCGATGAGTCGCACCTCATCAAGTGTACGTCCATATAACCGCTGGGCCAGCAGAAATCTTCGATTTCCGAGAAATGGAGCGACGCCTGCAATGAAGGGTGAATCCGCGGGGACGGGCGTGGCGCCATTGTGAGAGGGGCTCTTGGTGTCGCGGCGGCGCGGGATCGGGCCCGGTCGCGGTTGGGTTTACGTCGTAAACTCTTGTAAATAAGAGAGATATATCCGTCAGTCTACGACGAGAGACCGGCCGGTTGCGGGTCGGATTCGGTCGTGACAATGGAGCTGAACAGGGGTGTCTGGGGGAGCGCAGAGCCGGCGCCTGACCCCGGTTGGAGATGCTCGGCCGCGGCCGGGGTGAGCCGACGGCCTTGGCGGGTGCGGGCCAGGAACCCGATCTGGAGGAGGTACGGTTCGACCACGTCCTCCAGGGTCCCGGCATCATCGCCCATGGTGGCCGCCAGCGCCTCCAGCCCGGCGGGTCCGCCGGCGTAGGTTCGGGCCAGTGTTCGCAGATACGCCCGGTCAAGGTGATCCAGTCCCCGCTCATCGACGCCCTCTAAGGCCAGGGCGTCCGCGACGACCTGTTCGTCGATTCGCCCCGCGGCCCGAACCTGGGCGAAGTCGCGCACCCGCCGAAGCAACCGCAGCGTCACGCGCGGCGTGCCTCGGCTCCGACCGGCGATCGCCGAGAGGGCCGCTTCGCTGACGCCGCCAAGCCCCAACTGATCGACGGCCCGCCGCAGGATCTGTAATAGTTCCTTGTTCGTGTAGAAGCGCAGGTGATGCGAGATGCCGAAGCGATTCCGAAGCGGCCCCGACAGCAGACCGGCGCGTGTCGTTGCCCCGATCAACGTGAACGGCGCCAGCGCGATGCTGATCGTCTTGGCGTGTCGGCCGGAATCGACCATGACATCGATCTTGAACTCCTCCATCGCCGGGTAGATGTACTCCTCGACCGCCGGAGGGAGGCGATGTATCTCGTCGATGAACAGCACGTCCCTCGGTTGCAGTCGACTCAATGTGCCGACCAGGTCGCCGGCTTTGGTGAGGGCCGGGCCGGAGGTCGTGAACGCGCGGGTGTTCATTTCACCGGCGATGATGTGGGCGAGCGTGGTCTTGCCCAGACCGGGCGGGCCGTGCAGGAGGATGTGCTCCATCGGCTCGCCGCGCTGCTGGACCGCCTCGAGGGTGATCGAGATGCGCTCGATCAGGTCCACCTGCCCAACGAAGTCGCCCAGGCAGCGCGGCCGCAGCGTCGAACGCGGGGCATCGTCCTGCGGCGATTGCGATTCGCCCGAGATGATTCGTTGCTTGGCCATTTGTCTGAACAGGACCGCCGTATCACGTCGCGAACCCGCTTTGGCTATCGGCACGGTGTGCTTTGGGACGGCAACCTCGCTGAACACGCAGCCTTCGTCTGGGCTTGGGCCCCGGCCCGTTCGTGCCTTCGTCCGCCTCGTCGGGCCGGGAATCTGACCCACGGACGGATCCGGCCGGCCCGAGCCGGGCTCACCATAGTTTCCCGTTTAGTGTCTTGCAGGCCGATCGAGGCTCCGCTAGACTACGGGCACAGGGTGCGCCCGTTTGAGGCGGGATACTCCGGCGTCGTGAGGCGGTGGCGTCGAGGATGACGCAGCCTGGAGAGAGATACGATGGTTCGTTGCCCGCGGGGACAGCGGCCACCAAAGGAGTAGAGAGATGAAAACAGCAATTGCGACGGTATTGATGACGCTTGGCGTGTGCTTGGCGACAAGCCGCGCCCAGGCGGACACGCTCTTTGACAACACCGGCGGCTCGATGTTCACCGGTGCGATCGTCGACGGGACGATCCTTTTCGGCAACGGTTTCCTGCTGGACAACGGGTCT
>JACZXL010000354.1 GCA_022571635.1 Planctomycetota bacterium | reverse complement strand
CAATCACCACCGGCATCGGCCTGATCAGCGGCATCGACACCGCATCGCTGATCAGTCAGCTCATCGCGCTTGAAGCCCGCGGCAAGATCCCCCTGCAAACCAAGATCGCGTTTCTCAAGGCGAAGCAATTCGCGCTGATGGATATCAACACCCGGCTGTTGAGTCTAAAGACCGCGTCGAAATCATTTCGGGCCGACTCGATCTTCAAAGCGGCCCTGGCGTCCAGCAGCAATGACGAGATACTCACCGCCTCCGCCGGGAAGCTCGCCCAGCCGGGGAGGTTCACGTTCATCGTCAAGCAACTGGTGACAGCGAGTCAGAAGCTCTCCCAGGGGTACGCCGACCGCAACACCACGCCCTTGAGCTTGACGTCCCTGAGCTTCGAGTTTGGAAAGGGTTTCGTTGGGCCGGACACGGAGCTGGCTGATCTGAACGGCGGCGCCGGCATCGACCGCGGCAAGATCAAGATCACTGACGGGTCAACGACCACAACGGTGGACCTCACAGCGGTAACGACGATCAAGGAAGTGCTCGATGCCATCAACGAGTCGGGCGCGAAGGTCACCGCAACCGTGTCGGGCGATCACATTGTGGTCACCGAAAATGATGCTGCTGCGCTCACGATCGCAAGTGAAACCGGCGACACGACGGCGGAGGATTTGGGGATTGACGGCTCGGAGGCCGGCGGCACGATCACGGGCGACGACATCAGAACGCTCGGTGCGTCGACGCAACTGAGATCCCTCAATGACGGCAACGGGGTGATTGTCCGCAACAACGTGGCGGATCTTGTAATAACAGCCCGAGACGGTACGCGGTTCGATATCGACCTCGGGCGGATCGACAAACCAATCGACAACGATACGGAGCTGTCGGATCTGAACAACGGCGACGGCATCACGATCGTCAACGGCGAGCCTGATTTCCAGATCATCACGACCGACAATGACATCGTTGACATCGATCTGGGGCAACTGCTCGATGAGAACGATGATGTCACGGACGAAGCGGTGACGACCGTGTTGGAGCTGATCAACCGGGTCAACTCACAGCTCGACGCCGAGGTGGGCGCCGATCAGGTCGTGCTGTCGATCAACTCAGACGGCACCGGGTTCATTCTGACGGACACCCTCGGCGGCGGCGGGACGCTGCGGGTCATCGGGGCGGGACCGAAAGGCGACGACACGGCACAGGACCTTGGCATCCTGGCCACCGACGGCGGTGAAGGCGACGTTGACGAAGTTAAGGACGGCATCATCACCGGCGCCATTATCCCCAACACCGTGCAGGACCCGGCGGTGGTGACGATTCAGGATGTCATGGATCGAATTAACAACGCGCTCGATATAGGTGGCTTCGCAAACAATAAGATCACCGCGGAAATCGCCCTTGATGGCGTCAGTTTGTTGATCACCGATAGCACTGGTAGCGTCTTGAACAATCTCAGCATTACTGGCGCGCCCGGAGGAGGCCCCAGTGCCGCAGCCGACCTCGGCATCGAAGCCGACGTAGCGGCTGATACGGTTGAGGGCGACCGCCTCATCGCGGGCCTCAACTCTGTCCTTGTGCGCAATCTCAACGGCGGGGCTGGGCTCAGCGGCAACACCTCGCTGACGATCCAAGATGGCAGCGGCATCTCCGATACGTTCACATTGGACGAGACCGGTTCGCTCAGTGACATCATCGATCAAATCAACGCGGGCGCGGCGGACGTCACTGCAAGCCTCAACGCCAAGGGCACGGGGTTGGTGGTTACGAATAACACTTCCTCCGGAATGGACGACTTCATTATCTCCGGCGTTGCGGCGGCTGAGCTGAATATCACTGGGACTGTGACGGATGCGCTAGTGGGCGATCAGATCGTCGGCGACAACCTCCAAGTGCGCTATGTCTCCGAGGCGGTGTTGCTGCGCGATATGAACTACGGCCGAGGCGTGGGCTTGGGTACGTTCCGCATCACCGATGGATACGGCAACGCTGAGGACGTCAGCGTCGGCTCCGATGCGATCACGCTGTTCGACGTGATCGCGGAGATCAACTCGCGCGGCATTGCGGTCACCGCGAGAATCAATGACAACGGCGACGGATTGCTCATCGAGCATGACCCCGACAACGCCTCGCCGCCGCCGGAAGGCGAGCCGTTCGTCGCGATCAAAGTCGAATCGCTCGGTGGTTCAGCCGCGACTGATCTGAATATCCTCGGCGAAGCGGACAGCGTGGGGGATGACATGCTGATCGACGGGAGCTATGCGCGGGTCGTGACGTTGGAGACGGGCGACACGCTTGATGAGATCGTGACCAAGATCAACGCGGCGAACATCCCCGTCACGGCGTCGGTCATCAACACCGGCTCGGGTGCGACGCCGTTTCATCTCACG
>JACZXL010000147.1 GCA_022571635.1 Planctomycetota bacterium | reverse complement strand
TAGGTCGGCGAGGCAGCGAAAGCACCAAGGTTCTATTTCACGATGTAATCGTCACTCGTGACCGTTGGGGTCCAGGGGCAATAACTGTTGAAATATGCACTCTCGCCACGCCCTCAGGTGGTTCCGACTTCCTGGGATTATATGAACTATGTAGTCCGGGTTGGCAGGAGGGCTAGATGTCCTGACGTTATGTCCTATTACACCCACCTCAGTGCAGGCCTTAGCGGCCGAACGGGGCCTCAATGTCGGTTAAGGCGAATGTTGCGGACCTACACGTAGGGTCGCCTGAACAGCCGCCTGTAGCCAATATCGGGCAATCGGGTGCCATGTAAAGGAAGTGCCATCAAGCCACCTCAGTCCGGCTTCACGGCGTATTATTGTTTTACAGCATCCCTTTCAGTTTGAACCTGTTTTAGCAGGTCAAGCAAAAGCAGCTACCTACTCAGGACGATCCGATAGCGGGCTTGCCCGCTCCTTAACCGCACCATAGCCTCGTTGACTTGATTAAAACGGAAGCTTTCAGTCAGCGGTTTAATATCATGCTGAGCGGCAAACTCAAGCATCTTTGCAATGTTTGCCGGACTGCCACTCGGCGAGCCGGAAACGGAACGTTGCCCAATGATCAACGGAAAAACGCCAAGGTCCAGCGGCTCCAGCGTTATCCCGACGAGATGGAGGCGGCCTTTAGGTCGCAAGGTCCCAACATATGCGTTCCAGTCGAGCTTGACATTGACGGTAGAAAGAACCAGATCAAACTGCCCGGCAGCAGCTTCGATTTCGGCCGGATCACGCGAGTTGATCGTCTGGTGGGCACCAAGCTCCAAGGCTTCCGCTTTCTTGGCATCACTCGATGTAAAGGCCGTCACGTCACAGCCCCAGGCGTTCAAGAATTGCAGGGCAATATGGCCCAGACCACCTATACCAATGACCGCAACCTTGTCGGTCGGCTTGACGTCAAATTGAACCAGGGGATTAAAGACAGTAATGCCCGCACAGAACAGTGGCCCGGCACTGTGAATGTCAATGTTTTGTGGCAGTGACACCACACTGGCAGCATGGGCGCGAACCTTGTCGGCAAAGCCGCCATGGCGGCCGACAATGATCCCTTCTGCCGTAGCGCACAGATTGTGGTCACCGTCTAGGCAGAAATGGCAGGTCATGCAGTAGCCCGAATACCAGCCTAGCCCGACCCGCTCGCCAACCTGCGCCTCCGGCTCCCGAAGCGCGACGGCCGCTCCAACGTCCGCGTGATCAGAAGACAGTGAGCGGTAGCGCACGGGCGCCATGCTTTGACCCTCTTAGGGCAAAGCATGCTTCATCCCGACGCGTCGGGAATGAAGCATGGCACCCCGCTGATCCACATTCTTCCCTGCGACCATCCCTCCCTTGATGCCATGGTGCCTTCTCCCACCACGCGCTCGCCTTTGGCTCGCGGCTAAACGGCCTTCTCTTTTTCTAATGCCATCTCCTTCCCGGTAATCCCATCTTCTCTGTGTCCTCTGTGACTCAGTGGTGAATTCATGCAGGTTCAGCGCCCGATGCGAGGCTCGTTTCTTGATTCACCAACTCCAACCAAGCGTTGCGCAACTGCTCCGTCAGTTCCCCGACTTCGCCGTCGGCGATCTTCTCGCGTTCAACGCCGACGACCGGCAGCACGCCCCAGCTCGAGTTCGTGAGGAACACCTCGTCAGCGGCCAGCAGATCGTTGATGTCGAGCATCCCCTTGACCGTGTCGATGTTCATCGATTCAGCGAGCTCGATGATCGCAGCCCGGGTAATTCCCGGCAGCACGGACGACGCGATCGCCTGCTTGACCTCTTCGCCGCGCGCGATCGGCGTGTGCAGCTCGCCGTCTTTGACGAGGAAGATGTTGCTCACCGAACCGCCGGCCAGGTGATTGCTGACGGTGAACCGGATCGCCTCCCCGGCCTTCTTGGACGCCGCGTTTTGCAGGGCGTGAATGCGCGGCCAATAGTTCAGCGTCTTGTGCCCGGCCATGGGATCGAACGGATTGTCCCGGCCGTCGGCGATGATCGTGGTGACCCCGTCCGCAAAGAACGCCGGTGGGTATTCGGTCGGCGGTTGGGCGACGATCAGCACCGCCGGATCGACCTGTCCCTCGCCCTTGGATTGAAGACGGTTGAGGTTGCCGCCGGTGACGGTCAGCCGCACGCGCGCCGCCTCGAGATCGTTGCGCTGCACGACGTGGTGTACCGCTTCGATAAGCGGCGCTTCACGCAGACGATCGCTGAGGAGCAACTCGCGCGCGGACTCGATGAGCCGGTGCATATGAGCCTCAGCGCGGAACACTCTGCCGTTGCGCGCCGACATCGTCTCGAACAGCCCGACGCCGTGCTGAAAGCCCGCGTCAAAGACGGGAACGGTCGCGCTGTCGTGATCGACGAACTCTCCATTGAGCCAGACTTGCATGGGCGAATATTCTTCTTCTATTGACGCGCGCAATCCATGGGCTACGGCCACCGTATGCCGACGATCCCAAGATCACCGCCTTGGTCTTGATGGACAATGCGCAGGGCGAGTGTATCCCGATCATTGACGCGGATCATGGCGGTGTGGGTGGCCGATCCGTCGCCGAATTCCGGATCGTCACCGGAACGCACATGAATCTCCAAACCCTCCAGACTCGGGGGCAGGTCGTTCAACGCCACGCGCAGAAAATCCACCATTTGCGTGGCGATAAACGGATCGAGCCGCCCCAATCGAGAGGTCGGATCACGCCGGTTGGCGATGTCTTGACAGATAGCCAGGACATATTGACGAACATCATCCGTGCGTCGAGATTCATTTTGGGTGCCCCATACGGCCACGGCCGCCGCTGCGGCGAGAATGATCAGCGGCACGACGACGCGTCGGCGATGGCGGGAGTGTCCTAGGGGCATTGCAATAGCTTAGCCCGATCAGTGTACCCACCGCACCGGGCCTATAGGGCGCGCCACGAAATTCCGCTGGAACAACACAGCCGCGCTTGGTTATTTTCCGGAGTTGGCGGCGGTGGTGAGCGATTCGCCGATCACTACTCGCGCTGAGAGCGCGACGTGCTTGACGTCGAAGGACGGGGCGGCGGCAGCGGCTCCCCCTCGGCCGAGTCGGCGTACAGCACGTAGGTTGTGGACGATGAGAACGGCCGGTTCAACGCCATCGTCAGCGTTGATGTGAATGGATAGGGGACGTTCGGCCGGGCGTTGTTGATCTGAATCGTCTCGCTCCCCACCTGGTTGCCGTTCTCATCGAAGAACGTGATGGCAACGCCGACGTTGCGCACGGCATCGGCCGCGTTCAGCACGCTTCCGGAGATGGTCATCGAGGAGAAGTCCGGCCGCGCCCTTCGATACTCAGGATCGACGAAGTACCCGCTGAGGAACGGGACGTATTCGATGTCATAGAAGGTCGTGTTCTTGGAGCGGTAGTAATACGCCATCTTCCCCACGTAGACGTCGAGGCCGAGCGGCGTGAAGCCGGCGCGACGATAGTCCGCGAGTCGGCGGGCCTGGGCTTCGCGCTGAGCGCGCTCGGCCCGGGCGGCTAGCCGGCGTGTTTGGCCCTCGGCCCGTTGCACCTCGCGCTGATCTCGCACGACCTCCTGACGTCGTTCCCGGGCCTCTCGTTCGGCAATCGCCTTCACCGCTTTGTACTGCTGGAAGTCCTGTCCGAACTCATGGTGGTCATCAATGAACAGGCGCAGCTCGGCCAACTCGCGCTTCGCCTGCGACGAGGCCATCTGCGCCTGAGCCACCTGCCGTCGAAGCGTCAGTATCTCGGCATGAAGCTGTTGTATCTCGTCCAGCAGCAACTGGAGCGGATCGGCCTCGGGCTCCTTTTCGCTCGTCGCATCCGCCTGTGGGGACGTGGCGGGGGTGGTCTTCTCCGGCGGCGGCGTCGGCTGCTGACCGCTCACCTGCACAGTCAACACACCAACCAGCAATAGCAGTGTCACGACAATGGCGACGACAGATCTCATGGCAGCGCTCCCTTTTGAACCGAGTGACGGCTCGTTGTAGATAAGGACCGCCCGTCGGCCGCTCCTATTCCGCGTGCCGCCGGTCGCCTCGTCCACTCTACTCGATCAAAAAGAGCGAGCGACCTGTCGTAAATTCGCCGGTTGTTCGCAGTTGGCCTCGGCTCTGTCTGGTGAAAAGTGGGACGGGCATCTCGCCTCGGCGAGTCGCCTATGGAGACTTGCCCGTCTGTAAGAGTGAAAACAACGGGCTGGAAGCCCGTCCCACTAAGATTGAAGGGCACTCTTTTGATCCATCAGACAGAACCTAGGCTCCGTGAGAAAAGTCGGCGGGATCCCGATTGAATCGGGATGCCACCGCAACTTGGGTTTTGAGATAGTTTCCAAGCGGTTGAACCGGGTCCGTGCGAAGTCGTCGACGGAGCCTGGTGATTCCCCAAGAATCGATCGCCAATCGGCGACTATTTCCCGTTGGTTATATCGCCGCGCTCGCCGTTGGGTGAGGCTTCCCCGAGCAACTCGATGCGGACGCGTTTGATGTGCGTGCGCGTGGCGGCGATCGCCGTGAACCGCGCGCTGTGGGCTTCGATCATCTCGCCGACCTGCGGCACGTGTCCGAGCTGCGCGAGCATAAACCCGCCGATCGTGTCGAAATCGTCGTCCTCGGGCACACTCAATCCAAGCCGCTCGTTCAGATCGTCAATGTGGAACCGGCCGTCGGCCTCCGCGTGTGTCTCGTCGATCGTCACCAACTGCGGTTCGTCCGCCCCGTCCGGCTCGTGCTCGTCGTGAATCTCCCCGACGATTTCCTCCAGCACGTCCTCGATCGTGACCAGCCCGGCCGTGCCGCCGTATTCGTCGATCACAATCGCCATGTGGACTTCGCTGCGTTGGAAGTCCGCCAGCAGTTCACTGACCGGTTTCGTCTCGGGCACAACGATCGGCTGGCGAAGGATCGGCTCGAGCTTGAACGTCGCAGGATCCTGCCCGATGTACTGCACGAGATCCTTGACGTAGAGAATGCCGACAATGTGATCGAGGTCATCTTCGAAGACCGGGATTCGCGAATGCCCGACCTGGACGATGAAGGATCGGATCTTGGCCAGGTCGTCCGTGACTTCGAGGCCCTCGATATCGGTGCGCGGCGTCATGACCTCCGCGGCGTCCGTGCCGGAGAACTCAACGACGTTCTCCATCAACATGGCCGACGTCACGTCCAGTGCGCCTTCGCGGTGCGTGTCCTCGATGCGCTGGAGGAGTTCCTCCTCGGCCTGCTCGTCGTCTTTGCGCAAATTCGCACCGCTGAGACGGCGGATCGCCTCGTCAATAAAGAAAAATCCGCGCGCCAGAGGCCGGCCGAAGAGAGCGGCCCCATGCAGAACCGGCATCCCGGTGGCCAGGAGCCCGACCGCGGCGTGCTTGGCCAGCGCTTGGGCCAAGACGCTCGAGAAAATCCACAGCAGCGCGACCGCGATGAGACTGGCCATCACCAGCACAGGCCACGTCAGTGTCGCCGTCTCCCCGATCCCTGTTGCCAACGCTACCACCAGCACGACGAACGCCACGCGCGACGCCGTCCTGAACAACGAGATGGCCAGGATCGCCGGGTCGAGCTGAGCCAGCAACCGCTCGCCGGCGGCGGCCTTACCCTTGGCTTCCAATCGCCGCTGCAGCGTGACTCGGCTGAAGTCCACCAGCGCCAGGCTCAGCGCCGCCAGGTAGGCCGCGAGACTCAGCGAGATTGCCGCTCCCAACAACAACCAGTTGCTCACGGAGCCGATCCCCGGTCACGGAAAACCGATGCGCGATCATCGTCGTGACCCGACAAATCGCGCTCAAACGTCGCGCCCACACCGATCGCTTCGAGGATGCGATCTTCCTCGGCGTGCATGGCGCGTGATTGTTCTTCGGTACGATCATCAAAGCCGGCACAGTGCAGTATGCCGTGCAATGCGTACAGCAGCACTTCGCGCTCGATCGTGTGATTCAGCCGTGGCGCACGACGCGCGGCTTCATCCACGGAGACCGCAATGTCCGCCTCGATCTGATCGCCGACCACAGAGGTCTGGAACGTGAGCACGTCGGTCGTTTCGCTCTTGCCACGATGCGCTTCGTGCAGCCGCGACATCTGATCGTCGTCGACCAACATCACGGCGATGCGATGAACTGAGGCGTCAATATGCGGGAGCGCTTCTTGCAGGCGATCACGCACCCATTGCGTATCGATCCGCCCGTCGAGCCCGGCGGCGGCGTTGACGGTCAGCGCGGTTTCCCCGGCTTGGTCCACGTCGCCAATCGGCTGATCCGCCTGGAGCTTGGCCGACCGTTCGGGAGGTTGATCGGGCTCGGAAGACGAACTCGGGCCCGAGTCGTCGCTGTCCCCAGCCGATTCCGATGCGATGTCTATTTTGGATGAGGCTTGGTTCATTGATCGGTCGGTGCGGCCGGAACCAGGCCCCGGGCGCCGCATCAGTCTGACGAACAACAGGATATAACCTGTTTCGGCAGATTGCCAGAGAAAATCCAGCCCCACGGGCCGCCCAGGGGCCGGTGTGGGCGATTTTCCCCGCTTCCGCCGGCCTCAGCCGACTCCCAGCGGTACGAGCACCGGTTTCACCCGCGCCTCAAACTCATCGCGGAACTTGTTGATGATCGTGCGCACCGCCCAGTTGGCGCCATCGGCCAGCCCACAGATCGTCGTGCCCGGCATGATGCCCATCGACCCGGCAATCTCCAGCAACAAGTCCAGGTCCTTGCTCGTGCCTTCGCCCCGCTCGATTCGGCTGAGCAGCTTGTACGACCACGTTGTGCCTTCACGGCACGGCGTGCACTGGCCGCACGATTCGTGGGCGAAGAACCGCGCGATGTTGCGAGCCACCGCCACCATGTCCGTGTCCTGGTCGAAGATCGTCGGACAGGCCGTGCCCAATCCCAGCACCTGATACTTGCGCCCGATGTCGAAGTCCATCTCGGCGTCGAACTGGTCCGGCCCCAGGACGCCCATGCTCACGCCGCCGGCAATCGCGCCCTTGAACTGTTTGCCGCCGCGCATTCCGCCGCAGTAGTCGTTGACGAGCGTGCTCAGTGGAATACCCAGATCGACTTCATACACGCCGGGCCTGTTGACGTGCCCCGACACGCCCATGAGTTTGGGGCCGTAGCTGGGTGGGCCGCCGACTGATGATTCACACCCCATACCCGTCCACCATTCAATGCCGTATTCCACGATCGGTACCACCGCCGCCAACGTCTCCACGTTATTGATGATGGTGGGACGGCCGAAGAGACCCTTGACGGCCGGGAAGGGCGGCTTGATGCGAGGCCAGCCGCGCTTGCCTTCGATGCACTCCAGCATGCCGGTCTCTTCGCCGCAGATATACGCCCCGGCGCTCAGGTGCATGTAACATTCAACCGCGAAGTCGCTCTTGCCCTTCATCAACCCCTTCTTACCGAAGATCCCGTGCTGATACGCCTCGTCGATGGCGTTTTGCACGATCTTCGCCTGTTTTCGATACTCACCCCGGATGAAGAAATACGCCGTATCGAGCCCGCAGGCGTAACAGGTAATCGCGATGCCTTCCAGCACCAGATGCGGATCAAAGTCGATCAGCAGGCGATCCTTGAACGTACACGGCTCAGCCTCGTCGCAGTTGACAGCCAGATACCGCCGCCCGTCATCCGGTTCGGGCAGAAACGTCCACTTCAGCCCGCACGGAAAGCCCGCGCCGCCTCGTCCGCGAAGCTGCGAGTCCTTGATCAGGTCCACCACCGCCGCCGGCTTCATCGCCAGGGCCTTCTCGAACGCCTGGTAGCCGCCGGTCTTGACGTACTCGTCGTAACCGACAACGTGCCGATCCTTGGGATCGCCCCAAGGCGGCGTGGGAATACGCTTGCAAAGAACTGGTTCAGTAACAGGCATGGGTGTGGGTAGGGGTCAGGAGTTAGGGATTAGGGGTTAGGGGTCGGGAGTTAGGAGTTAGGGATTAGGGGTTAGGGTGATCGCTGGAGACTGATTCCTTGATAGCCGTCCCGATTTCATCGGGACATACCCGCGGGTCATCGTTCAAATGGAGTCATCTCTCATGCGTCGGCATTCTCTGACGTATCATTTTCCTTGAACTCGATTTCCTCAATCGTCGTGCGACGTAACGTGACGTCGCCGTGCGTTTCTTCTTCAACGGTCTTGCGAACAACGGTCTTCTTCTCACGCGGATCGGTCTTGACGGCTTTGACAATATGTCCGAAGAACGCGCCGAGATTCCGCATCAGGGATGTTTTTTTCTCAACCGACATTGTCCCATCGACCACATCACCGGCTCCGCCCCCGGCGGGGCAAGCCCGCCGGCGAAATAATCTCAGTCAGGAAGACTTTCCAGTATTTGATCGAGCTTCTCGATCGTCAGATTCTCGTGCAGGTCGTTGTTGATCAGCGCCACCGGCGCCGTGTCGCACGATCCAAGACACTCCAGCGTCAGCAGCGTGAACTTGCCGTCTTCGGTCGTCTCGTGCGGCTCGAGATCGAGCTTGTTGCGAACATGATCGAGGATCGCCCGGTGCCCGCAAATCTCGCAGCCGACTGACTGACAGATGCCGATCACGTACTTCCCGA
This sequence comes from Planctomycetota bacterium, assembly GCA_022571635.1. Classification (GTDB taxonomy): domain Bacteria; phylum Planctomycetota; class Phycisphaerae; order Phycisphaerales; family SM1A02; genus JADFNO01. The sequence goes on along the minus strand of JACZXL010000147.1, from coordinate 812 downwards.
CCGGCTCCGTTGTGAACGCCTCATAGAAAGAAGCGGTATCCAGCACGTCCGCCGGTTTGAGTTCCAGGAACTGGGCGATCTCGATCATCGCTTGGTACGCGACACAGCCGTAGCGATCCTGCACGTCGTTCAGTATCGGCACCAGCGACGCGTGCTTCGTCTCGTACCGCGGCAATAGCTCAGCCGTGTAACGATCCTGCATCTCCTGCGTCAAGTACGGCTCAGAACGCCTTTGGATCTCAATCGTCGCGGATGGTTTCGTTTTCCAGGCCATGAATGAGTCCGAGTTCAGGTCTTGAAGATATCACCACAGAGGCACAGAGGGCGCAGAGACAGGACGAAGTAGAAGTGGAATGGGCAGAGAGAATTTGCCTGTATTGCTCGGACGCACTCGATCATTGCCATGTTCTTCATCTTCAACTTCTGGCCACTCCTACTTTTAATTCTCTTCTCTGCGATCTCAGCGTCTCTGCGGTGAATCTCCCTCTTCTCACCGATCGAGCTCGGCGGCGATGATGTTCAGCGACCCCAGCACCGCCACCACGTCCGCCAGTTGGTGCCCTTCCAGCAGCTTGGGAAAGATCTGAAAGTGGATGAACGACGGCGGTCGCGTCCTCGCCCGCCACGCACACTTCGACCCGTCGGCGACGATGTAAAACCCCAGCTCGCCGTTGGGCGATTCGATCGCGCCGTACGCCTCGCCGATCGGGGCATCCCAGCCGCGGTTGGTCATGAAAATCTCAAACAACTGGATCGTCGATTCGATCGACGCATAGACATCCGCCTTGGCCGGCACACAGTATTTGGCGTCG
>JACZXL010000146.1 GCA_022571635.1 Planctomycetota bacterium | reverse complement strand
CCGCATCCTGGACATCATCAAGCCCCCGCCGGCGAACCAAATCCAGCGCCTGCCCGGCGGTTGGGGCATCCTCGCCGACGACCTCATCGCGGGTGCGTATGCGCTGATCGTGGCGCAGGGAGTAGGGCGCGTATTGTTACCGATGTCATCGCTGGGATGAACTGGAGCAATGTTTGTACTTGGACGTAAACCGATTGGTCGCGACTATCCAGCGGGCGTGTTCGCCGGGAATGGAAGAACCCCCGGCAAGCCGGGGGCTAAATAATCAATCGTTCTCTGTGTTCTCTGTGGCTCTGTGGTGAGATCCCTACAACGGCCGGACCTTGCGCATGTCGTGCGAGGATTCGAGCACCGAGCGCAGATTGCACAAGTACCAGCGCCAGTACGCCACCTCTTCCGCCATGGTGATCAATGAATCGACATCTTCCCTGAACGGGCCTTGGCGAAGCTCGACCCGGCAGCCCTCCTCCATATCCGGTTGAACCGACCAGTAGACCGGCGCATGTTGCTCGGAGTGCCCCGCCTGCCAGTCCCAGACGATCATGCCGCCTGCGTCGTAATCCAGAATCGCCACCGTCGTCGTGCGCGTGAAGTCCTTGTCCCAGCTCAGAACGATCCGACCGCCCGGACGAAGATCCACCTTCGCCGCCACCGGAAACCAACGCGTCAAACAGCCCGCGGTCGTCAAGAACGTGAAGACCTCATCGTGATGTGAGGCGATCGTCTCTTCTAAAACGACCCAAACACCGTCTGCTTCACGCTTGATCATGACAGATTCCTCGCGTCAGTGTTGACCGCACACGAGCCGTTCACGGCCGAGCGCTCTGGGTGGTTGGCCCGGTCGGAACATCGATCGGCGTGTCCACGTCGAGCTCATGCGCGGTCAGATCATCATACGTTTCCCGCCGGCGTATGAGCGCCACCGAGCTTCCGTCCACCATCACTTCCGCCGGCAGCGGCATCGAGTTATAGCGACTACTCATGGTCATGCCATAGGCCCCGGCCCCAAAGACGGCGAGCAGATCGCCCCGATCAACCGGCGGAATCCTCCGATCGATCGCCAGGAAGTCGCCCGTTTCACAGATCGGCCCCACGACATCAGCCGTGACCAATCCCGGCAGGTCCATCTGCTCGGCCCGCCTCAGCGGCACGTGCTCGCCCGACACCCGGCACGGCCAGATGAAATGAAACGCCCCGTAATGCGACGGCCGCAGCATCACGTTCATGCCCCCGTCGCAGATGACGAACGTCTTGTCGCCCGACGGTTTTGTATAGAGCACCTTCAACAACAGCACGCCTGCATTGGCGGTGATCGTCCGTCCCGGCTCGATGATGATCTGCAAACCGTTCCGTGCGCGTTCCTCAAGCAGCGGAACGATCTCGGCGGCGTACGCGCTGGCCAGGGGTGTCTGATCCGATTCATAATCCGCCCCGAACCCGCCGCCGATATCCAGCATCTCGATGCGGTATCCACGATCCGCCAGCTCGTCGATGAGTTGCAGCACTTTCCCGATGCTCTGAACGTAGGGCTCAGCCGAGTAGATCGGGGAACCGAGATGAATGTGAAGGCCGATCAGCACACAATGCTCGTCGCGGCCGTAGCGCTCAAAGACCGTCTTGGCGCGCTCGATATCGACGCCGAACTTCGTCTCCTTCTTGCCCGTCGTCGTGTAGCGATGCGTGTGCGGATCGACATCAGGATTGACGCGCAGGGCCGCCCGGCATGTGCGATTCATCGCCGCCGCGATCGCGCTGATATTCTCAAACTCCGATTCGGATTCGATGTTGAACCAGCCGACGCCGGCGTCGAGCGACTCGCGGATCTCCGCGTCCGTCTTGCCCACCCCGGCATACACGCAACGGGCCGGATCGACCCCGGCCAACCTGGCCCGGTGCAGCTCCCCCCCACTGACCAGGTCCATCCCCGCCCCGCATTCAGCCAGCGTTCGGCAGATCGCGAGGTTGGAGCAGCTCTTGATCGAGTAGCAGATCAGCGGATCAAGCGGCGAGAACGCCTCCGCCAGACGCGTGTAATGATCGACCAGCGTCGCTTTGGAATACACAAAGCACGGCGTGGCGAACTCCCGGGCAATCTCGGCAACCGCAAGAGACTCGCAATACAGTTCACCGGATTGGTACGTGAAATGATCCATGGTTACCGGCTACGACTACAGGGGGCGATTGTAGCGTGGAGTCGGCGGCTCGATGCGCGAAGCGATCCTGCGGGCACTCAGAATCTCGCGCAGACTCGAATAGGATCCAAAGCCGTTCCACGCCGCAAAGACCAGCAGGAGAAACCAATGAACGCCGGACACATACTGCGGAGTCATGATGTCCCAAACCGCAACGACCACGAACAGCCCGGCTGAGATCAAACTCACGCCCGCATAGAGGATCTCGCCAGCTCTCGGATTGGCTATCGATAGCACAGCTGAGAGAAGAAATGCCACCGCGGCTGCGCGCAGCGTCCACTTCAACGTCACGACCAGTGGGATGAGGTTTCCGGTCGTTGAGTCAATTTCAGGGAAGGCCATCATGAACCCGAAGAATCCGAAGATCGCTGCGCTCAAGAACATCATGCCCGGGCCGGCCAGTGCATTTGAATAGGATCTCTGCGTCATGGTGCGCCCGCCTTTGTTGGATGGTTGGGAGAACTGGCAGCCCTATTTTACTTCACTCATCTTGACAGCGCGGCGTTCACGCGCTGCGAGAACAGCCGCGTGCAGCACCCGCTGGGTCTGATACGCGTCCTCGAAATCAGGCATCGGCACCACGGGCTTTCGGCCGGCAATCATCCGGATGATATCCGCCGCCTGACTCACGAACCCGTGCTCGTAACCGAGGAGGTGGGCCGGCGGCCAGTAGGCATCCACATAGGGATGGTCGCCGGCGTTGGTACACATGATTCGACTCCATCCGCGCAGCGACGAGTCGAGCGTGTTGTCCCACCACTGCAATTCGTTCATCCGCTCGAAGTCGAACTTGATCGCGCCCTTTTCGCCATTGATCTCGATCCCGTTGCGGTTCTGATTGCCGGTAGCCAGCCGTGTCGCTTCGAACGAACCAATCGCACCCGATTTGAACCGTGCGAGAAACAACACACAATCATCAACCGTCGACTTCCCCCGCCGCTTGCGCGTCCCGTCCCGATTCAATCGGGGGCTTCGCGCGCCCTTACCTGTTGAACCCACAATCCGGCGTTGCTTAATAAACGTCTCTTGGACCGCGCCGCTGACTTCAACAATCTCATCACCCGTGATAAACCGGGCCATGTCGATGATGTGGGCGTTGAGGTCGCCGTGCGCACCGGAACCCGCCTGCTTGACGTCAAAGCGCCAACTGAGCGGCGTGTCCGGCCCACCCCAATCCTGAAGATACTGCGCCCGGACATGGTAGATTCGACCCAACTTCCCTTTGCGCACGAGTTCATGGGCGAACGCCACGGCCGGGCAGCGGCGATAGTTGAACCAGACGAACGTTCGGAGGCCACGGCGTTTGGCTTTGCGGGCGGCGTCGCGCATGGTCCGTGCATCGTCCAGTGTGCCCGCTAACGGTTTCTCACAGGCGACGTGCTTGCCCGCCTCCAGCGCGGCGATCGACTGCGGCGCATGCACATGATTCGGGGAGCCCACATCAACAAGCTCGATCGTTTCATCGTCGAGAATGTCCTCGTAGGAAGTCGTCGCGCGATCCCATCCCCACTTGCGGGCAAAAGCACGCGTCTCTTTGGCGTCGAGCGCGCAAACAGTCCGCATCGCCACATCACGCGGCAAGTCGAAGAACTTGTTGACGCTCAGCCAGGCATTGGAGTGCGCGCGGCCCATGAACTTCGACCCGACGAGCGCGATGTTGAGCGGTTTGGGCACGCGTGTTGTTCTTTTCTACGCTTGAGAATACCCACGGATTGCTATCCGTGGGCGTTGGATGACCGCTATCGGTCCCACACGAGCTGCGGGTTGCGGGCGGCGGCGACCTCATCGGCCCGGCTGATCACCGCGTCGGTCGGCGCCTGCGCCAACGACGCGGGGTCGTTTTCAATCTCCTGCGCAATCTGCAGCATCACCGCCACGAACCGATCCAGCGTCCGCTTCGATTCGGTTTCCGTCGGCTCCACCATCAGACAATCATGCACCGGCCAGTGCATCGTCGGCGGATGAATATCGTAATCAATCATCCGCTTGGCGATATCGTTCAGCGAAACACCCTTGTCGAGCAAGCGTTTGGGCACCGTCACGAATTCATGCGCACAGAAGCGCCCGTGCTCGGGATCGAAGAACGGCATCTCGTAGACGCGGCGCAGGCGCACCGCCAGATAGTTCGCGCTCAGCACCGACTTCTCCGCAATATTGCGCAACCCCTCGGGGCCGCACGCGGAGATATACGCCCAACAGCGAACGAGCACGCCGAACTGCCCGACGAAGCTGCGCACTTTGCCGATGGATTTCGGTCGGTCGCGATCGAGCGAGAACGACCCGTCGTCGGCCATGACCACCTGCGGGATCGGCAGATACGGCGCCAGCTCGTTGCGGACAGCAATAGGACCAGCCCCCGGCCCTCCGCAGCCGTGCGGCGTCGAGAAGGTCTTGTGCGTGTTGAAGTGCATGATATCGGCGCCGAAATCCCCAGGCCGAGTCTTCCCGAGGATCGCGTTCATGTTCGCGCCGTCGAGGTAGAGCTTCGCCCCGGCGTCGTGCATGATGTCCGCCGCCTCGGCGATCTTGCTATCAAAGAGTCCCGCGGTATTGGGGTTCGTGATCATGAACGCGGCGACGTTATCCGCGCCGTGCTCGTTAATAATCCGGCGCAGATCATCAAGGTCGGTATGGCCGTTGACGGTTTTCACCTGGACAACGTCGCAGCCGCACATGGCGCAACTGGCCGGGTTGGTGCCATGCGCATTGTCGGGGGCAAGGACGAGGTGGCGCTGGGGCTGGCCGTGGTCTTTGAAGTACGCGCGGATGATCTTCAACGCCGTGTATTCGCCGTGGGCCCCAGCCGCCGGTTGCAGTGACACCTCATCGAGCCCCGAGATTTCTTCGAGGAAGCAGCGGACCTCGTAGAGCAGGCGCAGCGCGCCTTGGATCTGCGTATCGTCCTGTAAGGGATGAAGCGACGCAAACCCAGGAAGCGCCGCCGCCCATTCGTTGATCCGCGGGTTGTGCTTCATGGTGCACGAGCCCAACGGATAGAAGTTGCCATCGACCGAGAAGTTGCGATTGGATAGATGCGTGTAATGCGCCATCACATCGTGCTGGCCGACCTCAGGTAGCTCGACCGGCGCGCCAAGAAGTTCATCGGGCAGTTCAGCGTGCGGCACATCCAGCGGCGGCAGATCAACCGCACGCTGCCCCGGCACGGACTTCTCAAAGATCAACGGCTCCACCGCGCGCTCGCCGCGCGTGGAAGCTCGTGCCTTGGAACCGCCGCCGCTGGTTGGTGGTTTCACTTCAGTAATCGTCGTCACTCGCCCACCTCTTGGAGCACATCCACCAGTGCGTCCATCTCGTGCTTGGTTCGTTTCTCGGTTACGGCGATGAGCAGGTCGTTCGGTTCGCCGATGCGACCCATGCGCCGGCCGTGGGGCGCGATCCCGGCCAGGATCCGCCGCCGCTTGGCCGCTTCAATGATCTCCGTCACCTCCTTGGGGCAGGTTACGCAGAACTCGTTGAAGAACGGCCCGTCGAACTTCAGGCGGTAGCCATCCAACGCACAGATTCGCTCGGCCAGATAGTGCGCCTTGTGATAACACTGCTGGGCCGTCTCGCGCAAACCTTCCTTGCCAAGGGTCGTCATGTACATGGTGGCTCGAAGCGCGAGCAAACCCTGATTGGTGCAGATATTGGACGTTGCCTTGGCGCCTCGGATGTGTTGTTCGCGCGTTTGCAACGTCAGGCAATAGGCGGGCCGACCGTCGGCGTCGATCGTCCGGCCGATGAGCCGACCGGGCATCCTGCGTACAAAATCCTTTCTTGCGGCGAACAATCCGATATACGGCCCGCCGAAGCTCAACGGCACGCCCAGCGGCTGTCCCTCGCCGGCTGCGATGTCGGCCCCACATTCGCCCGGCTTCTTCAAGAGCGCACACGCCATCGGATTGAATACCGCGATCGCAGCGGTCTTATCTTTTTCGTGCGCCGCCCCGAAGCAACCGTTCCAATCTTCGATCAAACCCCAAATGTTCGGAGATTGAACGACGACGGCGGCGGTGTCATCATCCATCTGTCTTCGCACCGCGTCGGCGGTGATGCGCCCCTCGACGGCCGGCAGCTCGATCAACTCAACCGGCAGCTCGTCGAGATAGGTGCGCAGTACCGCGAGGTAATCCGGATTCAAGGTGGACGCCGCGAGCACCCGCCGTTTGCCCGAGCTGTTCACCGCCATCAACACGGCCTCGGCCACGGCGGTCGCGCCTTCATACATACTGGCGTTGGCGATATCCAGGGCGGTGAGTCGCGCGATCTGCGTCTGGAACTCGAAGAACGCCTGGAGGGAACCTTGGGAGGCCTCGGCCTGATACGGCGTATAAGCGGTGAGGAACTCGCCCCGGCTGATGAGCTGATCGATCAGGACGGGATAGAAGTGGTCGTAGGCGCCGCCGCCCATGAAGCAGACCATGTCGTGCGGGCCGTGGTTGTGCGCGGCCATGTCCGCCAGCTCGCGCTGAAGCTCGAGCTCCGACCTGGCGGGCGGAAGATCCAGCAACTCGCCGAAGCGGATTTGCTCAGGGAGAGCCGAGAACAGATCATCGATATCCTCGACGCCGATCGCATCGAGCATCGCAGACTGCTGTTGGGGGGTAATCTGGGTGTAGTCCATGCTGAACGAACGACGATCGTATAGGTGCGGGGTGGGGTTGGGCGGCGAGCGTACCGGTCTGCGTCGAATTGACGCGACCGATCGTAGGCCGAGCGCATCAGGCTCCAACTATATTCGGATGCCCGAATCTGGGCAACGCGACGGTCATGGGCGGTTAGACTAGACCGATCGCGTAGCAACGAACGCGGCACCCAAGGATTCTCGCCCTCGCTGGGCTTGTACAGGAGCAGGCAAGAAGCGCCTGCCCGCAAGACCGACACGGAGCTTGTCATGTTCAACTTTCACCGCGTGCTGCGTTTCACCGTCCTGATTGTGCTGGCCGCGTGTCTGGGCTGGTCGAGCGGGTGCAGAACCCAGTCCACGGTTGGGCCGACCCACGCCACAGGGCGATCTGTGTCTGCATCCGACATCGAACTGACCCGGCTGAGCACGGTTTCCAGCAGACCGATCGGACGGATCGTACCAGGGCCGGCCAACATCCGAGGATTCAGGCCCGTCGAGTCGCTGACCACCGTCGATGCGAGCAACATCAACCTGCGGAAGGTCTTCGAGGACCTGGGCGAGGACGCGACGCTGTGGTACCAGCACGTCCAAACACTGGCCAATCCGTTCTTCGAGGGGCGATCGGCAGGCAGCCGCGGCTTCGAGATCGCGACCGAGTACGTCGAGTTCTACCTGAGGGAATACGGCCTGGAGCCGGCGTTCACGAACGCTCAGGAACTGCCCGGCGGCGAGACTGACGCCGCTTGGGTGAGCTTTCAGCAACCGTTCACCTACGGTGGTTCCCAAAGACGGACCTTCGACCTCACCGGCGAATACCTGGCCATCAACGGCGAACCGCTCGAGCACAGGAAGGATTTCGTCGTGCTCGCCCAGTCCGGCGGCGAGAAGGTCACCGCGCCGCTGACGTTTGTCGGCTACGGCATCGAGGAGGGCGAGGAGGGCTACCGCAGTTTCGACGAGGACACGAATCTGACCGGTCGAATTGCGCTGGTTCTGCGTTATGAGCCGCTGGATGACCAAGGCAAGAGCCGGTGGGCGAGGCGGAACTTCAGCCGTCACGCGGCCATGCCTGCCAAGCTCCAAGCACTCGTGGATCGCGGGGCCGAGGCGATCATCCTCGTCACCCCCCCCGGCGCGGTGGACGGCAAGAAGCAGCTGGAAAGCCTGATCTCCAGCGGGCGATTCGGCGACCCGCTTGACATCCCGGTCGTACAAATCGCGCCCGAGGTTGCCGACCGAATCCTGGCCGAGGCCGATCCTGAGGGTCGCGATCTGGCGACTTGGCGCGGGCGGGCGGATGCAGGCGAAGTGACGACGGCCCCCCTCTCAGATGAGCTTCCCGTCACCGTCGGCGGCGAAGCCAACATGATAGTTGAGCTTCAAAACCACCAAAGCGCCAACGTCGGCGGCGTGTTGCGCGGCGGGGGCGACTTGGCGGATCAGTGGATCGTCATCGGCGGGCACATGGACCACGTCGGCTACGGCGGGCGGCGCAACAGCATGCCCAGCCAACGCGGACAGGTCCATCCCGGCGCTGATGACAACGCGTCCGGGACGGCCGGCATGCTTGTCCTGGCCAAGCGATTCTCGAAGCTCTACGCCGAAGCCGGCGACGACGCCGACCTGCGATCAATCCTGTTCATGGCCTTCGGCGCCGAGGAAGCAGGCCTGCGTGGGTCCGCCCACTACGTCGCGAATCCGACGGTCTCACCCGGCCAGACCACACTCATGATCAACATGGACATGATCGGGCGAGTTCGCAGTAATGAGCTGCTCATCGGCGGCACCGGGTCCGCTCAAGAGTTCGACGGTCTGCTGGCCACGTACGTCATTCCCAGCGGTCTGATCGTGCATGCGTCAGCCACCGGCCGCGGACCGTCGGACCATTCCAACTTCTATGGCGAGGACATCCCCGTACTTTTCTTCTTTAGCGGCTTACACGCGGAATACCACCGCCCCGGCGATCATGCCTACACCGTCAATCCGATCGGCGCGATCAAGGTCATCGACCTCGTGCACTCGATCGTGAGGGAGGTGGCCTCGCGGCCGGAACCGCTCACATTCCGTCAAACCGCCGGACGATCCCCCAGCGGCCGTGACCGAACCGGCGCGAGCGTGCAGCTCGGCATCGTTCCCAAGTACGACGCCGACCTCGACACCGGCGTGTTCGTGGACGATATCGTCCAAGGAACGTCGGCGGATCTGGCCGGCGTCAAAGCGGGCGACATCCTCATCGCGTGGGACGGCGAAGAACTGACCGGCCTGAGGCGCATGATGCAACTCCTCCGCGAACACAAGCCCGGTGATGTCGTGGCCATGACGATCCGGCGAGACGGCGCCGCCATCACCCTGGACGTTGAGTTGAAGGCTCGTGACGAATAGCTCACGCCAACGAGGCTAAGAAAAAAGGGGACAGGCTACTTTTCTGAGAAAGTAGCCTGTCCCCTTTTTGTCTTTTTGGCCTCGTACGTCGTCAAAAGGTCACGGGTGGGCCCGTTGGGACCCACCCGTGGTCGCGTGTGGACATAAGCCGAATTCTGTATCCCGACCCAAGTCGGGATGACGACCATTCATCTGGGATCGCCGTTGC
>JACZXL010000145.1 GCA_022571635.1 Planctomycetota bacterium | reverse complement strand
CGCCAGCCGATACCGCCCCCCGATCGGAAGGTCCTCCGGAAGCTCCAATCGTTCCCATCGCGCGCCTCGGAGCTGCTGGAGCACCGGTTCGGCGAGGACGGGTTCGGCGGCGATGGAATCCGCGCGGGCTTGCACGCCCGCCCCGGCACGCTGCGTTGGCACCCGCAGGGCGACCGGGCCCTGTGGCGTCCCCACGAATCCCACCAGGTTCCCCAACCCTTCCAGCGAGGCGACGACGCTCAGTCGATCAGGCGGGTCGAAGGAATACACGCCGATGGCCGGGTGGCGCTGGACCTCGACGGTGAATGTCTCTCGGTCCGGCTGATCAGCGCTGATCTTGGGCGCGAAGATCAGCCACAATCGGTTTGCCCACGCCGCCATCGCCTCCGGCAGCTCCTGCAACGGCCGGCCTCGGCTGTAGTGTGGACCGTCCATCTCAAGCGCGTGGTGGTACAGCATGAGCGCATCGTTCGCCCCGCTCGACGGTGCAACAAACCACAGATGATCGTCGCTCGACGCCCCAACCAAACCCCCGGCGCTGGCCGAACTCACCAGGATTGCTGACCACCCGGCCGCCAGTGCCGCCAACCAGTAGTTCTCGCGGAGCCGGCGCATGCTCGGATGATACCCTCGTCCGGCTACGGCGTTGACGACATCTCGAGCTGGCCTTCGATCCGATCGGGACGAAACGCGCGCCGTAACCAATCCAACTCGAAATACTTGTCCTTCACCGCATCCGTCGGACCACGCAGCGCCAGCTTGATCGACCCGGACCCGTCGGCATTGAACACTTCTGCGAGCGTCGGGAACCGGGGCTGGGTCCCCGGCACCACGCCGGCCATCTGAACCAAGTCGTACCGCCGTAAAGACAACGTGCTGTGCCTCAGGATCTCATGGTCCGGCGAGAGCAATTCCACGCGGATCGGTAGAAACGACTCCCGATCGAAAAACAGGCGCAGCAGATCGTCCGCCTCGCGAACCGTCACGACCCATGCTTCCCGCCCAGCGTCGTATGTCACCGGCGACGAATCCGTCTCGGCCTCAGCCGGAAGCCGCCCCAAGCCCAAGAGCTTCAGCAGTGTGACGGGCTCGATTGGAACCCGGGCCGCCGCCTCGGGTGGGTTCTCGCCGCTCGCATCGTGCAGATGCAGAACGGTCTCGTCGCCGCGGAAGTCGATCATCCAGGTGTTCGAGCCGTTGGAGCCCATCCACATCAGCCGCTCGCCGAACTTTTGCACGTCTATTGCAGTCCGATCGGGCAAGACGATCCAGACCTCGGCGCGACCGCTCTCGAAGTGTCGGCCTTGGTCGTCGGTCCATCGAAGCTCGATGGCGCCCGCCGCGTTCACCGACGTCATCCGATCGAGGCGGTCGTTGTGTCGAGTGGCGATCGTCTCATATGAAGGCACTTGAAGTTCGCTGCCGCCGGCGCCGGGGCGCGGCATCGTCTGACAGGAACTCAGCGTCGCGGTGCAAGTCATTGCACACCCCAGCAGCACCGCGCATCGAGTTCTGAGCGCACGATCGAGCCGACACCGCCTGGGTGTCTCGCGGAGATCGTTGTCGCGCTGGCGTGAGTTCATCGGTCTCTGGGTCCCTGCGACGCAATCCACTAGAACTCGCCGCGCAAGATCTCGGTGAGCTGATCGGAAAGCTCGCGAATGTCCTCTTCACTCAGTTGTGGGTTGGGCACTTCAATGGGCGGCGAGTTGGGATCAGCGCCTCTGGGCAGCATCAGCCACCGTTCGTCGTCGCCGTCCCCGCTTCGGCCGACGAATCGCAGCCGACGCTTGCGCATCAGAATAAGCGCAAGGATGAAGCGGAACGCGGCACGTTGGGGTCGCACGTCATCGGCCAGCCGGTCGAACAGATCCAGCAATACGTCGTCATCGACCAGGATCTTCTGCTTGGCGTCAGGTTGGGGGACGATCGTCCGCCAATAACTGAACAAACCATCGGGGCGGGCTCCGCCTTCCCACGCCTCCAGGCAGAAGTCGAACCGGTCAAAGCCTTCGTCCTCCGGTCGTTCGCAGAGCGTAGCGACACACGCCGAGCCCGGCTCCAACGGCCGGCCGGTTGCCGCACATAGCCCCGTCGACCGGGCCACACGATACTCAGCGCCATACCTCGACACAGGCTCAATCTTACGACCTCGCCGGGGAGTCGTCACCCTTGGAACGGCCCCGGAAACCGGCGGGTGCGCGGCCAGGCGGTATACTTGCCTGGCGATTCGCGTCCCCTTGAATGTCCCATGCTTCGAACCATCGAAAAGATCCTGCGCAGCTACGACTGGTATGAGATCATCCTCGAAGTGGCGGTCATCTGGCTGTGCGTCTACCTGGTCGTTCGCTTCCTCAAGGGCACGCGCGGCGCGGGCGTTATCAAAGGCTTCGCGATCCTGCTGGTGCTGGTGACCCTGGCCATTCAGGTGCTGGGACAGGGATCCGACGTCTTTGGGCGCTTGAAGTTCATCTACGATCGGTTCCTCGGACTGGTGGCCTTGCTTCTGATCGTCGTCTTCCAGCCCGAGCTGAGGCAGGCGATGATCCGGCTGGGACACACGCGGTGGCTGGGCGGATCGCGGCGTCAGGTCGGTCGCGTGGTGGATGCCGTCAGCGAAGCGATCAGCTTCCTCAGCAAGAGTCAATTCGGGGCGCTGATTGCCATCGAACGCACCGTCGGGCTCGGGGGGCTGGTGGAGGGCGGCGTCAAAGTGGACGCGAAGGTCAGTGCGCGGTTGCTGGAGTCGATCTTCTGGCCCAACAGTCCGCTCCACGATCTGGGGGTCGTGATCCGCGGTGACCGCGTTCTGGCGGCGAGCGTTCAGTTCCCCCTCGCCGAGGAAGGGTCGATAGCGCCGGAGCTGGGCTCGCGCCATCGCGCCGCGGCCGGTCTCACGCTGGAAGCCGATTGCCTGGTGGTCCTCGTCAGTGAACAAAGTGGAGCGATCTCGATCGCGGAGCATGGGATCCTCCAGCTCGATGTGCCACGGGATCAGCTTCGGGAGTTGCTGGCTCAGCGACTCGAAGCGCTTCCCGACGAGACGACCCCCCAGCCTGAGACGCCCGACGCCGGGCCTCACGATCGCCCAGCCGATCAACCGTCCACGGACGATCACCCTGCGGCCTTGGCCAAGGAGGCGTGAACATGGGATGGCGTAGTCAACTGCCTACCTATTTGATCGTCACCGTGGTGGCGGTGCTGATCTGGTTGTGGGCGGCCGGCGAGACGCGCGAGACGGGCGAGCGCACGTTTCACGTCCAGTTCACCACCCAGTTTCCCGCCGATCACATCGTCACCCCGAACGAGACGACCATAAGCGTGGAGATTGAAGGCTCGAGGTCCGCCTTGCGATCTGCCCCAGCGATGGGGTCGCCCATTGTGTTGACGCTCGATGCGGGGCTGGGCGATCATGCCGTGGATCTGGTCCGGCTACTCAACGACCACCCCGATTTGCGCGACGCGCGAGTCAGCGTCATCTCGACCGATCCGCCCTCGCAAGAGGTCACGATCGACAAGCTCGTCTTAGCCACAGTGCGTGTCGAAGATCCCGACCTTGGGCGCTTGCAGACTGACGGCGCGATCCTGATCGACCCATCGCACGTGACGGTTCGTCTACCGCAGCGCCTGCTAGGTCGACTCGGCGCGGGCGTGAGCGTGAAGGCGCTCGTCGATCCGGCGCAACTGGGGCGGCTGAATCCCGGGGAACCGGCCCGGCTGACCGCGCGCGTCGAGCTTCCCGAGTCATTGGCGACGCAAGCGTCGGTCACAATGACGCCGAGCGCGGTCACCGTTTCATTCACGGTTCGCTCCAATATCAAGGAAGTGACGCTGCCGACCGTTCCTGTCCACATCATGGGACCGTGGAAGGACCACGAGGAATACATCGTGGAGGTGGCTGAAGCCGATCGATTCCTCGAAAACGTTACGATCACGGCTGACGCGGCCCTCATTGATCGGATCGCAGCGGGCGATGTCAAAGTTTTTGCGCTTGTGCACATCAGCAGCACGGAAAAAGAGCAGGGCATCGAAGCCAAGCCCGTTACATGTTTCCTCGCTCTGATCTCGGAAGGCGAATCCACCACCGTTACCGCTGAACTTGACGGATCGTCACAACCGCCGCTGATTCACCTGCGCATCAGCGAACGGGCCAGGCCGCAATGATCTGACCGCCCGAGGCGCAGCGTGGAATCGTGAAAAAAGAAGTCCGATGGAATCGACGCAATCGTACTTGCAAAGTCGCACACCGTCCGATCCACCGACGATCTTCGTCGGACGGGTCACCAGGCTCATTCGCCTCATCGGCCTGCTTCGCAGCACGAACCAGCCTCTGACTGTGGACCAGCTCGCCGTTCAACTCGGCGTCAGCCGACGAACCATCTTTCGCGATCTGAAGCTGCTGCAGCAAGCCGGTGTCGCCTATACGTCGGTCTCCGGACAAGGCTATCGGATCGACAACGACGCATTTACCGCTCGCTTGGATCTCGGTCCAGTTGAGGTGCTGGGGCTGATGCTGCTGGAAAAGCTGGCCGACGCCGCCCCCAACCAGCCGCTATTTGGCCCCGCCGTCTCAGCCATTCACACTGTACTGGCCCAGCTTCCCGCGCCCGCTCGAACCGTGTACGAAGACTTGATGTCGAGCGTGAGCATCTCCCCCGGCGCGGTGGACTTCTCCCACGACGACGACCAGCATTATCGCTCGCTTCAATACTGCATCGAGGAACGAAAGGTCTGCCGAGTCCTCTATGACCAGGTCGATCCCAAGAAGCGATTGAACACGAAAATCCGACCGCTCCATCTGCATTTCTACAAGCGTTCGTGCTATGTGCTGGCCTTCAGCGAACAGCACGATGAGGTCCGGATGTTCAAGCTGGCTCGGATCGTCGAGCTGGAACCCACCGAAGAAAACTTCGCTGGGTTTGCGTTCTCAATCGAGAATTACCTGGACGACGCCTGGGGCATCATTCGCGGCGATCGCAAGTACGACGTTGTGATCGATTTCTCGAAGCGCGTGACGTCGAACGTGACGGAAGTCCAGTGGCATCGCACCCAACAGACAACGATTCACGCTGACGGCTCGTGTCAGCTTCGGTTCCACGTCAACGGCCTGCAGGAGATCAAGTGGTGGGTGTTGGGGTATGGCGACGAAGCGGTGGTGCGTGATCCGCCGGAACTGCGCCAAGCTGTTCAAGACCTCGCCCGGCGCACCGTGCGCAAGTACGACGAGAACTAACCCAGCGTATCATACGAATCCCAAATAATTCTCGTGCGTTTCGCGGGTGCCATGCTTCATTCCCGACCCGTCGGGGTGAAGCATGCTTTGCCCTAAAAGGGTCGAAGCATGGCGCCCGCCTGCGGATCAACTGCGATTCGTATCACTCCCACCGCGTCGCGTGCCAACGCTTCTTGCCTCGGCGCAAGAGGATCGTGTGGGCGTGCAGCAGATCGGCCGTGGTTAGACAGTGATCGGCTTCGGCTCGTGTACCGTTGATGGCGATCGCGCCGTTGCCGAGGAATTCGCGGGCTTCTCGTTTCGAACCGGCCAGGGATGTCTGCACGAGCACCTCCACCGCCGACACGCCGTCCCCTTCCAAGAGGGACTTGTCGTGCGTTGAATGCGGTACGTCGGCGAACACTTCTTCCAGCATCGACTCCTCGAGCCCGCGCACGTCGCCGCTGAACAGCGCTTGCGAAGCGCTCTGGACCTTCTTCAGCTCCTGCTCGCCGTGCAACATCTCGGTCATGTGGGACGCGAGCGCGCGTTGGGCAACACGGTCTTGGGGGGCCTTTTCGTGCTCCGCCGCCAGCGCTTCGATCTGGTCTCGGCTCAGCACCGTGTACCACTTGAGCCACTGCACGACATCCGCATCAGGCAGGTTGATCCAATATTGATAGAACGCATACGGGCTGGTGCGCTCCTTTGTGTCAGCGGAAAGCCAGATCGCGCTTCCCTCGGACTTGCTCATCTTCTTCCCATCGGAGCGCGTGACCAGCGGGGCTGTCACGCCAAACACCTGGCCCTGCTCGGCCCCAAACTCCCGCCGGATCAAGTCCATCCCCGCCACGATATTGCCATACTGATCTGAACCCGACATCTGCACCGTACAGTCGAACGCTCGGCGTAAGTGCAGGAAGTCGTAGGCTTGGAGGATCATGTAGCTGAACTCGGTGTAGCTGATGCCGTGCTCGCGCTGTTCCAACCGCCATTTGATCGATTCCCGCTGGATCATTTCATTGACGGAGAAGTGCTTGCCCACATCGCGAAGCACCTCGATAAACCCCAACTTGTCCAGCCAATCGACGTTGTTGACAAGGACGGCTGCGTTGGGCAGGGCCGGGTCGAAGTCGAGCAGGCGCTCAAGGATCCGGCGCTGACTGGCCACGTTGGCCTCGACCTGCTCCCGATTCAACAGCGCTCGCTCGTCATCTCGGCCGGAGGGATCGCCGATCAGCCCGGTGCCGCCGCCCATGAGGGCGATGGGCTTGTGACCGGCCCGCTGCCAGTGCATCAGCAGCTTGATGGGGATGAGATTACCAATGTGCAGGCTGTCGCTGGTCGGATCGAACCCGACGTAGGCGACGCGGCCCGGCGTGGCCAGGTGCTCGTCAAGCTCCACCCCCGCCGTACGCTGGTGCAACAAACCGCGCCAGGCAAGTTCGTCCAGGAAGCTCATCGTCTGTTCGGTCTTCGTCCGAGACATTGCAGTTCGGTCGCGACAATGTTAGTGATCATGCGGCGGATAGTACGTGCTGATCGCCTCGATTGCCTTGCGCAGCGCGACCGCCGCCTTCGGGTCCACCGTCTGCTTGGCCTTCATCGCCGCCACGATCACGGCGTGGTGCTCGGCGAGGCTCTTGAGGTACGCATCGTACGCGTCGGTGCCCGGCTGGGCCGCTTTCACTCGTTGCGCCAAGTAGTATTGCGCGATCGTCGTTTGGATTCTCTCGGCGTGCTCCTCCTTGGTCATGACCCAGCGCGTCGCTTGATTGAAGCTCTGCGCATCTTGCTTGCCCGCCAACTCGTTGATCTGATCCATCGCCTTGGCGATCGTCGTCGTGTCCTCGAGCATGGCCGTGATCCGGGCGTGGTCGTCGTAGATGCCGCAGGGCACCTGACAGTGCGCCACCGCAAGCGGACGAATCGCCGTAAGGAACATCGAGGCGGCAGCGCCTGCCACGACCGCGGTCAAAAGAACTGAGCGTCGCATGATTGATCTCCGATTCAAACTTCCGTCTCATAAAGCCGGCCCACGACCACCGCGAGCGCCGTCCCACCAGAATACCGCCAATTCCCTCGATCAGCCCAGCGCACTCGCCGGCCGCCCCCACTGAGCGATCTCAGCCTTGATTTTGCGTCTCGAGAACCAGATGAGCATGAAGATCGGCAGGGCCCACCCCCACACGATCGCAAACACGAAGATCACCGGGCCAATGATGGCCATGAGCGTTCCGAAGAAACCCGGCATCATTCCCGCAGTGTTCGGATCCTCCTCCAGCATCCGCTGCATCGCTTCCATCTGAGCTTGCTGAACCAGAAACCCGATGATGCTGCTGTAGACGACGAGCAACATCTTCAGACCCGCCCAGATTTTGCAGGTCTTGGGACTCCATGGGTTTCGCTTCGTCAGTCCGATTCCGCCGATCAAGAGAAGATCGCGATCGCCATAGTGAGCCCACTTGAGATCATTATCAGCGGCGCAAAGGCTTTGGTCGCCTCCATCATCTCTGCCTGCTCTTCGGGCATCGCCGATGCGAATAACCCAAACATCGCCGACGATCCGAGGCCCATGCAGCCTCTTAGCGTCGCCAGCGATCCGAGGATGATCGCAATGATACCGAGCACCATCGGCCAGGTGGATTTTCTCGGCGGAATCGCCCCGGTGTCCGTCGGCGGCGTCATGGGCGTTGGCGGCGGCATTTGCGGTCCAGTGGTCGTCATCATTCAGGCTCCCTCATTACCCACAGCAATTGACTATAGCGCAGACTCATCGGAGCGCCGCCGCCACTGCGCCACTTGCGACTTGATCGTCGGCCGTGAGAACCAGATCACCACGAACACCGGGAAGACAAGCCCGATCACCGTTCCGATGACGCCTGCGATCGCACCGACTATTTGCTCCCCTGGGCCGCCGCTCGGTGCAGGCGCATTGAAATGGAAGACGAGCGTGATCACCGTTGCGATGATCGTCCAAGGAATTATGATCCACGACCAGAGTGCGCAAAGCCTCGCACCAGACGCCTGACGGCGCAGTAGTCTCACGGCGCCGACAAACAGGAGGATAACCAGCGCCAGTCCGACCAAGCTTGCGGGAACCGTCCAACTAACCGGCGACATCGAGGCTTGCATCTCCTGCATCCATTGCTCAGAAATTCCGAAACTTTCCAACCAGTCAGCATACGAAAGCAAAATGAAGAGAAACGCAAGACCGCAAAATGTGCCGAAGAGGCCCAGACTCGCGTAGATGATGCCGATGATGCCGACCACGGTCGGCCACACGCTTGCCCGTACAAGGGGAGGCGGCGCCTGCGTTGGTGGTGTAAACGATGCTGACTGTTCCGGCCCCTGCGCCTCGCGCCCGTATGTTTCGCCTTCGTTCATGCGATCGGCCCCACTCATCTCGTCCACCCCCGCCATCCGATCCAGTCCCTGTCAACCAAACACCCTACGACGGCTCAGAATTGACGCAAGAAGCGCGCGTCGTTCTCGAACAGCCAGCGGATGTCCGCAATGCCGTACTTCCGCATCGCGATCCGTTCGATCCCCAGCCCGAACGCAAAACCGGTCCATTCTTCGGGATCGTATCCGACCGCTTCGTACACGTTGGGATCGACCATCCCGCAGCCGCCGAGCTCCACCCATTGCCATTGACCCTTGACCTTCATCTTCATATCCACCTCGGCTGAGGGCTCCGTGAAGGGGAAGAAGCTCGGGCGCATGCGCACCTCGGCCTCGGGACCAAAGTACGCGCGGGCAAATTGAAACAGCGTCGTCTTGAGATCAACCATCGTCACATTGTGATCAACGTACAGACCCTCAACCTGGTGGAACATGCTGTAGTGGGTAGCGTCGTGCGTATCGGGGCGATAC
Source organism: Planctomycetota bacterium (assembly GCA_022571635.1). Classification (GTDB taxonomy): domain Bacteria; phylum Planctomycetota; class Phycisphaerae; order Phycisphaerales; family SM1A02; genus JADFNO01. Next base: position 438 of record JACZXL010000145.1, on the reverse strand, counting down.
ACGCGCCCGACCGAGATCACCTTCAGCGGCGGCTTGACCTTCGCCATGGTGCGTATCTGCACGGTTGAAGTCTGACTTCGCAACATGAGCCCCCCGCCGGGGCGAGCTGGGGCTGAGGCTGGATCGGGACGCTCAAGATAGAAATTGTCAATCGGATCGCGCGCGGGGTGGTCCTTGGGAATGTTCAGAGCGTCGAAGTTGTGCCACTCGTCCTCCACCTCCGGGCCGTAGACGACCGAAAAGCCCATCCGGGCAAAGACCTCGGTGATCTCATCAATGGTGCGCGTAATCACATGGCGTCGGCCCTGACCGCAGGGTAGACCGGGCTCAGTCACATCGATCATCGGTCCGGCCTGGCGACCGGATTGACGCTCGATGAGCGCTGTTTTCTCGTCGAACGCTGCCCCCAGCCGCTGCTTGAGGACGTTGAGCCGTTTG
>JACZXL010000353.1 GCA_022571635.1 Planctomycetota bacterium | reverse complement strand
GCGGATCGTCGTCAACCGGTTGGGCGTCAGGCTCAATGTGGTCGGCGGACGAGCCCCCGCCGTCCGCGATCACATCGGCCCCGGTGCATTGCAGCTTGGCAAGCAGATCGTCGTACTCAGGCGCATCAGCGCTGGGATCGTTCGCCAGCAGCGAGACAAATACCTTCAGCCAATCGAGCAGGTTCAGGATCTCATCGACCGGAAAGCGTCGGCCGGCCTCCAGGCACCGATCAATCGCGGATTCCGCTTCATGGCATAACTTCTGTGTGGAAGGGAGGGAGAGGACGCCGGCTTCCCCCTTGAGCGTGTGGATTCCCCGCCGCACCTCAGCGATCAGTTCTTGTGGATCCTCTGCCGACTCGAGCTCGACCACCTGAGATTCCAGTTCGTTCAGGGCGCAGTCGCAGTTCGACACCCAGGTGCTGAGCAGATCATCGTCCAGATCATCCATGGACGGTCGGCTGGGCGAGGGAACCTCCGGATCAGCCGGCGCCTCGTGGTCAGGCGCAGCCGGTTGTGTGCCCACTTGCACCGCTTCCTGCACTTGCTCAATGCTCTTGCGAACAGCGTTCAGCGCCTCTTCGGCGTCTTCCGCTTGGTGAAGTATGATCTGCTCAATAAGTTCGGCCGCAGTGGCGAGGACCTCTGCCATCGGCGGCAGTTCGGCGGCATCAACGTGGTCGCGAACGCGCTCCAGTTGCTCGTGAAGGTCCACAAGACCGCGCAGATCATCTGCGTCGGTCATGACGGCCGTCTTGGCTAGATCTTCAATGATCGTCTTGAACGGCAAGGCATCACTCCTGGACATCGCGGTCCAGTCCCTGGTAGCCCCTCCACGGCGGTACAGGACAGCTGACGGCTTCGGTCTTGCCAGCTATCGGCCAGACTGGCAGGCCGCCTAAGCCGACGTTCCCGCATTGACGGGGCTTTTGGCTGGACCGCGGTACGGCACCGGCGTGAGTGTCCGGCGCGACTCAAGCGTGTCACACGAGATCAGAGCCAGCTATGAAATGCGATGTTTTCGCGCTATTTCAGAACGTCGATCGGACATCGCCGAGTCTTCCAGGACGGTGAGGTCCCGGCCGGAGCATCCGAAGCGATCGCAGAACGCCTTCTACGCCTAGGCGGCCAGCGGGCGTTCCTGGGCCACCTCGCTGAGCAGCCGGACGCGGCCGTCACCTTGTCGGAACACAAGCTGCTTACGCCCGTTCCAGCCGATCTTGGCCGGTCCCTTGAGCGCCTCGGTGAAGGTGAAGTTTGCATCGCCTGCTTGAAATCGAACCTTGGGGTAGATGATCTTTTCGATCTGGATCTCGACCTTCCCCTGGGTGGCCATCTCTTGTTCGATCCTCGTGCGTTCCTCCTGGGCGTCTTGGAGCTTGCGCTCTAGATCGGATATCTCGAAATTGAGCTCGGTCAGTCGCTCCTGTTGCTGCGGCCCGACAGGTCCGCGCCCGGCGCTGAGCTGATTTTGTTCGTAGCGAAACCGCTCGAGCTGCTCCTGCCACGCCGGGCAGTTTTTCTTGAGTTCGTTGAGTCTGGCCGTCAGCAGCGGGACGGAGCCGAGAACGAGCACGGTTCCGGTTTCCGCCTCGGAGCCGAGCGTCATGGCCTGTAGACTTCCCGTTATGGCCGTGGTGCCGCCGATAATCGCGCCCCGCTTGCATCGCAAGTCTTGACCGATCACCAGGTCGCAGTTGATAATCTCTCGGCGGATCGTCAGGTCGCCGTTGATCTCACCGCGCACGTTGTTGAGAAACCCAACGTCAGCGTCGCCCTCCACAATGAGTTCGCCTCGGTCCTTGGCGGCGATGCCCCGGCGGCATTCGAAGTTCCCTCCGCACACGATGGTCGCCGCTTCGACCAACCCGTGAATGATCACGTCGCGCGTGGCCTTGACGACGAAGCGATCACGCACACCCTGGTGAATCAGGACCGAGCCATCGAAGTCGATATTACCGGTCGAGAAGTCGACAAACTCCGCGACCTCCAGGACAGGGCTGACCTTCACCTTTGCACGATGGAACTGTAAAAGCCCGTCGATCTCGGCGATGACGCACCCCTTTTCGTCCACGCGCAACGATGCGTCGATCTTGATGTCGACCGGCTTTCCCGGCCGAGCCTTGATCACCCCACCGACAACATCACGACCGTCCGTACCGTCGGTGGGTGGGCGGAGCGTGGCGATTTGAGTTCCAGCCCCAACCGTGATGTGCGAACCCTGGTTATAGAAGTCCACGGCATCATCATCGGATGCCTCTTTTTTCCTGTCAGTTGCGTGTGCGCTGGTCGGATCAAATCCGGTCGCCCAAGCGAAGACCCCGTCCCGGCCATGGACCGCGGGCGTGGCTTTGGCCACGATTTCTTCGCAAGGTTTTCGCTCAGCTCGGTAGGCTTCTACGATCTTTGCCAGGCGTTCCTCGACG
>JACZXL010000144.1 GCA_022571635.1 Planctomycetota bacterium | reverse complement strand
TAATTCGATGGATGCTTGTCGTACCGAATCAGAATCGCACGGCACTTGCTCAACCACGCGAGCGTGCGCTCCACGACCCAGCGGCGGGCCGGATGTCGCTTGCGGCCGCGGCGGTCCAGCTTCTCTTCGCCGATCCGGCGAATATGCGGCGTGTGCCCCCGGCACCTCGCCGCCGCATGACCGGTGGGGTTGTCATACCCCTTGTCCAGACACAGGTGTTGCTTCTTGTGGGGCGTCGGTCTGGGTTTCGGGACGACGATCGCCTGCAGTGTGCGCTTCAACAGTTTCGCGTCATGAACATTGGCTCCGGCGATTACGACGCCCAGCGGACCGCCGTCCGCTTCGACCACCAGACTTCGCTTCACCCCGTTTTTGCCTCGATCCGTCGGGTTCTTGCCCACGTGATCCCCCCAAAACGCGCCTTGCCCATGGCGGCGTCCGCCGATTGCCACCGCCAGTCCACGCCGCCCAGTTCGTCGCAGGCCCGGGCCAACTTCCTCCAGATCTTCAGCAGCACGCCGTTGCGAACCCATCGTTGGAAATACCGATGAGCGGTGCGATCGGAGCCGAGTTCCTTGGGCAACCGGTTCCATTGACAGCCGCTGCGCATGCGGTGGATGATGCAGTTCAGCACCCTTCGCCGATCCGCCGGCGGTCGGCCGGTCCGCTGGCGGGGCATGTCGGCGTCGATGATGGGTTTGATGAGTCGCCACAGTTCGTCATCCACTTCCCAGATTGTCGGCATCCTGCCTTTGCGTTTGGCCATCCTGGCTCTCCTTGTGCAAGTCCGAAACAAGAACTATCGGCATCACGAGACCTTTTGAGATAGTTTCTAAGGGCAAAGCATGCTTCACCCCGACGGGTCGGGGATGAAACATGGCGCCCGGGCAACGCCTGAGAATGACTTAGGATTCGTATAAGAACACCGACGACTCCGCTTCGCTCCGCTGTCGGTGGCGCCCCAAGCGACGCACCGCACCGGCGCCACGCACAGCGAGTCTTTCCCGGCGCGCCGGGATGCGTGCTTCGGCGCCTCTGCGTAATACGCATCGCCCTTGATCCGCAGGCGGGCGCCATGCTTCGACCCTTTTAGGGCAAAGCATGCTTCACCCCGACGCGTCGGGGATGAAGCATGGCGCCCGGTCAACGCCTGAGAATTGCTTGGGATTCGTATCACATGCGCGATTGCAGGCGGAGCACCTGCCGGCGTACGCACCGGAGCTCAACCCCGTGGAAGGGGTGTGGTGTGAATGGAAGGCGCATCGCCTGGCCAATCACGCAGCGGAGGGTCTGGATGCGTTGGCGCAGTTGGCGATCTTCGAGGCGATCGACATGCGACGCTCGCAAGAACTGCTGCGTGGATGCGTTGGCGGTACAGGTTTGCCGATCCGCCTTCACTGAGGCGTGCGGACATTCTTTATACAGGAATCAGTAAACGGGGCATTCAAGCCTTCAGGATATTCGCTTTGCGGTATTGTTTGCCGAGCACCTGGGCTGCCGGGGCTTTCATCCAATCCTCGAGCACGGCGGTATAGACCTCGCGGAAATCGACGTTGAACTTCAGATCGCCTCGGTCGAGATCGCTCAGCGAAGGATGATCGCCGAGCAAGCCCGGGCGGACCATGTCGCCGATGAAGTACATCGGGGCGGCGGTGCCGTGATCGGTCCCGCCGGAGGCGTTCTGCTGCACCCGCCGGCCGAACTCCGAGAACGCCATCGTGAGCACGCGTCCGCTGTCACCCTGGGCCTTGAGGTTCTTGTAGAAGGCGTTGACAGCCCGGCCGAACTGGGTCATGAGGTTGGCGTGGCGGCCGACCTGCCCGGCGTGGGTGTCGAAGCCGCCCATCGAGACGTAGTAGACGCGGGTGTTCATACCGTCGCGGATCATCGAGCTGACGATCCGTAGTTGCTGGGCGAGTCGACTGCCGGGATAGCCGACCAGCGGCGTTCTGGCCACGGCCGCGCGGATACGCTCGGAGGAAACCTGCGCGTCGAGGGCGGTGCGCATGAGGAAGCCGAGCTGGCTGTCCGGGTCGACGTCCGCGAGGACGCCGCCGCGGTTGATGTGAGCGTAGGGTTTGTCGAGGCTTGCTTGGACATCCTCGCCGAGCCAGCGGAACAGTTCCTCGGTCTCGAAGGTGACGGGCTTTTGGATGCTGCCTTGCATGGCCAACGGGGCGTTGCGGCCGATGGCCACGGCGCCTTCCGGCACGGGCGTGCCGTTACAGGTGCAGTCGAAGTACTTGCCGATCCAGCCGTACCCTTTGGCGCTGTGGTCGCCGGTGTGCCAGATGTCCATGGAGGTAAAGTGCGAACGGTTGGGATTGGGATATCCGACGCCCTGGACGATGCTCGCCACGCCCTGGTCGTAAAGGTCTTTGAATCCGGCGAGATTCGGATGGAGCCCGATGCCGTTGGAATCGTCGAGCTTCAGCGCGCCGGGTTGTTGGGCCTGACCACGATCAGGCGCGGGGATGGCGATGGCCGGCCGCGCCCGGTAGTAGTCGTCACTTCCATAGGGTACGACGGTATTGAGCCCATCGTTGCCGCCTCCCAACTGCACCACAACGAGGACGCGATCCTCCGGTACGCCCGGCTGACTCGTCAGCATCGACCCCAACGGGCGCATCATTCCCAGGGCCGAGCGTTGGATGAACAGCGGCGCGGTCGTGGCCATCGAGGCGAGCGTTAGGCCCTGCTGAAGGAATAAGCGTCGCGAGTAAGTATTGTAATCGTGATCGTTCATGGCACGGGTCCGAGGATTAGGGGTCAGGAATTAGGGGTCAGGAGTCAGGGGTTGGGGGTTGGGAATCGATCTGCGAAGGCTGAGAGCTGACCGCTGACCGCTCTCTTCTAACACAATTGATACTCCGGCATGGCGGTGATGAGGGCGAGTAGTTCGATGAGGATCTTCTCGTTGAGCCTGCCGCCCTGTGACTCGACATGATCGACGAGTGCCTCGATGCGGCGTTCGTGCGGCTTGCGTCCGAGGTTGAACCAAACGAGGTATTTCACAGCCTCCGTGGCGTCGATATCGCCCAGCGGTTTGTCAAAGTGGTCGAGCAGCGGCGTGGCATCGTACTGCGATTGGTCGATCTGCCAGGGATAGACCCCGGGTCGCTGCCCGGTCAGGAGGTAGACCAATATATTCTGGCGGACGAACATGGTCGCGGTGTTGATCCAGCTGCGTCCGCCTTCCCAGCCCTTGACGGAGGGCGGGTAGAAGATGTTCTGGCCCATCAGGTCGGTCGCGCTGAGCAAAGCGCGCAGGCTGCGCGGCGGTGTCCGCAACGACCGGATCGCTTGCACGACTAATTGAACCGGGCTCTTGATCTGGGAGCAGACGTTGTCCGGCTCGTAAAAGTGTCGTGACTCAAAGATCGTCCGTAGAATTGGTTTTAGGTCAAAGTCTTTGCTGCGGAAGAGTTTCGCCAGCTCCAGGACGAATTCCTGTCCGGCCTGGGTGGGTTCACCCGGCATGTCGTTGACGAAGAACCGATAGAGTTTCCAGCAGATGAACTCGCTGCACACGTCGCGCGAGAGAATGATGTCAACGAAGTCGTCGCCGTCCCAGTTTCCGATTTTTCCCAGGATGTGCTTGACGCTATCGTCGTGTAGGCGTTGATAGTGCGGCGAGCCGTGGCGGATGAATTGGTCGTCGACGTAGGTATACCCGGTCAGGGCCCGCGCGCCTTGCTTGATATCGGTCTCGGTGTAGTCGTTGCCTTCACCGAGGGTGAACAGCTCCATGAGTTCGCGGGCCAGGTTCTCGTTGGGCGACTGCTTGCGGTTTAGGTTGTTATCGAGATAGCGGATCATCGCCGGGTCGCGAATGATCGCATGCGTCAGCCGGCGGAAGTTGCCGAGGGCGTGGTATCGAAACAGCTGGTTCTGTTGGAACATGTGATAGCTGTCTTCGATGGTGCGATAGCCGGTGGCGAAGTGTCCGTGCCAGAAGAGGGTCATCTTCTCTTGTAGCGGCCGGGGCGTCTCGATCATGCGCTTCAGCCACCAGCGTTGAAGTTCAGCGATCTGTTGGCGATCGGCGCCCTGGCGGCGCTGGCGCTCACGTCGATACCGTTCGAGGGTGGCCTCGTCGCCGTTTTCCCGTGCGGCGCGAAACTCCAGCTGCTGTTGGCGCGTGCGCGGACGCATGATGTCGGCGTCGAACCGATCGGCCTCAATCGGCTCCGTCTCGACTTCGTCGGCGTCGATGATGTAGTTGACGGCCGATTTGAGACCCATGTTGGCCAGCGCTCGCACCTGGCTTGGTGTGCCGCCGAACCCGGCTCGATTCAGCAGGTGCTGGGCTCGCCAGTAATCAAACTCGCCCTTGTTTAGTGGCCGCAGAATCCTTGCCGCCATGGCTCGCTCCAGGCCCCAGTGGTTGTCAGCGACGATCAATCATACCCAGGCTCTTCGGCACGCGAGCGTTCACCTACCCAGCCGATAATCCCTCGGTCGCGGGTTGGCGCGCGTCTTCGCTTTGTTGTACGCATCCAAAGGGCGGTGCATCCCCATCGGCTAGTGCTGATGGTCCAAATCTCGGCGAAGACGCCGCTTGAGGCGTAGGGCGTTGCCGATGACCGTGATGTCGCTGGCGCCCATGGCTGCCGCCGCGATGAGCGGGCCGTAGGAGCCGAACAGGCCGAAGGCAGCGGCTGGGATCGCGGCGGTGTTGTACAGGAACGCGAAGAAGAGGTTCTGCTTGATGGTGGCGAGGGTTCGGCGGGCCAGGCTGATGGTTTCGGGCACCGCCAGGACGTGCTCGCCGGGGATCACGACGTCAGCCGACTCGATCGCGATGGTCGTGCCGGAGGCAAGGGCGATGCCGAGGTCGGCTCCCGCCAAGGCTGCGGCATCGTTGATACCGTCGCCGATCATGACCGAACCGGGGGGGAGGTTGGCGACGAGTTCGGCCTTGGTCTGGGGTGTCGCCTCGGCCTCGATCTCCTGCGGGTTGAATCCCAGCTCACGGCCGATCGACTCGGCCACGGCGCGGCGATCGCCGGACAACATCCGCACGGACAACCCCATCGCTCGCAGCCGATCCACGGCTTGCCGGGCGTCGGGGCGAATCTCGTCCGTGACCAGCAGCGTGCCGATGCGCTTCTCATCGACAATGACTTGGCATGTGGTCAGGTCGTCGCGGAGGATTTCGACACGACGTCCGTCGACGATACCGCGCACGCCCCGGCCGGGAAGCGCCTCGAAATCGGCGACGTCGGAAAGGGCGAGACCTCGGTCCTGAGCGGCGCGCACGATTGCTCGGGCGATGGGGTGTTCGCTGGGCGCTTCGACCGCAGCGGCGAGTCGTAACAGTTCGTCCTCGGTGAAGGATCGATCTTCGACTTCAATCTGTCGGGTGGTCGGTCGGCCGGTCGTAAGGGTGCCGGTCTTATCGAAAATGACCAGCTTCGATCGCGCGGCCCGTTCGATCGTTTCGGCCGATTTGACGAGAATGCCATGTCGAGAGGCGGCGCCGGTGCCGACCATGACCGCCATCGGCGTGGCCAAACCCAGCGCACAGGGGCAGGAGATGATGAGCACGGTGACGGCCGCGATGATCCCGGTTGCAAGATAAGAGGTGTCGCTGGAGATAAGACCGATCAGCCCCCAGCCGGCGACCGTGGCGACGGCGATCAAAAGGACCACCGGGACAAAGACCGCGCAGACACGATCAGCGAGTCGCTGGATCCCGGCCTTGCTCGACTGGGCTCGCTGCACGAGCTCGGCAATTCGCGCAATCGTCGTATGATGCCCGTCCACCGTCGCCTCGACGATCAGCCGCCCCGTGGTGTTGACCGAGCCGGCGACGACCGGGTCACCCGGCGATCTCGTGACAGGCATCGACTCTCCCGTGACGACGGATTCGTCGACATCGGACGAACCGTCAACGACAAGGCCATCGACCGGGACGCGTGATCCGGGGCGAATGAGCATGCGATCGCCGGGCTGCACATCGGCGCTGGCGATTTCGCGCGTCTGCCCTTGCTCGTCGATAAGCTCGGCCTGCTCCGGCTGAAGCTCCAACAGTTCTCGTACGGCTGATCCAGCCTTGGCCGAGGCGTGCGCTTCCAGCCAATGGCCCAGGCTGATGATGCCCAGTAACGCCGCCGCTTCGGTGAAGTACAGCGGCTGCTCGATTGACGAGCCTGCAAGCTTCATGACGAATACCACGACCGAAAACACATAGGCGGTCGTCGCGCCGATGGCGATGAGCGTGTCCATGTTGGTGGTTCGGCGAAGCGCAGCGGCAATGGCCGAGCGGTAAAAACCAGCACCGGCGGTTGCCAGAACGACGGTTGCTCCGGCCAGCAGTACCCACGGCACCCAGCCATCCCAGCTGTCGGGAGCGAACCAATGAAGCAACCCCATCGGCGCCCACAGCCCCAATCCGACGATCGCTCGGAATCGCCACAGGGATTCCTGTCGCCGTTGGCGCAGCTCGATCTCGCTGCGAAGTTCCGCGGGTGCGGCCGGGGCGGTGATCGGCACGGCGTCGTAGCCGCGGTCGCGGACGGCCTGGACGAGGCGCTGGGGTTCGAGGGACTCGCCGAGCACCGTGGCCATGCCGTCGATCACGCTCACGCTGGCCGATCGGACCTGAGGATCGGCCTCGATCGCTCGCTGGACGGTCGCGGCACAGCTGGCACAATGCATCCCCGTGACCTTGAGCTGCACTTCCTGCACCGGCGGCTCCTGGGCGGGTGTTTCAGCGGTGGCGGTGGGCATCGGGCAATCGTAGGCCGTCGAATCCGTACAACCATGCGCGGGCGACGCGATGGGATTTGCATCCGTACTTGCCTGGCGGCCTCCAGCAGACGATACTTATGCAGTCAATCCTATGAGAGCTGAGCGATCCTCAACCCGACCGGCCTCCCTTGCCGCCACTGCGACCACGCTGCTGGCACTGCTGGCCATGACCTCGACGGCCTCGGCCGCCGCTACGCCGCGCGCCGCGGATATGCAGAGCCGGTCCACGGTGAGTGAGTCGCACATGGTGCGGGCGATGGCGGCCGTGGTGGCCGCGGCGGCACGAGACCTTTTGGTCGGCGACCAGCATGCCACGCCGATTGTCGCCGGGCCGTTCTTGTCCCTTTTTCAGTTTGACCAATCGACTTCCCAGGTCCGTCGAGCCCGCGATGTCGCCGTGATCGTCCTGTCCGTGACGCTTGGCGAGCGACTGCTCGATCTGCCCCCGCCTGTTTGCTGAATCGCCGTTTGGTGTTGCCTGCGCGCCGGGTTCCATACCGTTGTGACTCGCGGGCAGGCTCAGTTCGAATTCAGCAACTTCAGTTCGACAATACATTTGAGGTGAATCATGGGTGTTCCTGTTGTTGGAACCGTGATGCGCAAGGTCTTCGGGACGCGCAACGAGCGCATGGTCAAGCGGTATCTACGGGTCGTCGATCAGGTGTCGGCTCAAGAGGAGGAGATCCGCCGGCTGAGCGATCCGGAGCTGGGCGGCATGGCGGACACATTCCGCCAGCGTCTGGAAGCCGGTGAGAAGCCGACCGACATCCTGCCTGAGGTCTTCGCCATCGCCCGAGAAGCGATGGACCGCAACGTCGGCATACGAAACATCTTCAACCCGAAACATAATTTCGACGCAGCGCAACTTCCCGATCACGCGCGGAAGCTCTACGACGAGGTCAAGGCGCAGATCGAGGCAACCGAACCGGCGGAGCCGACCGGCGATTTTCTCGGTTCCAACGAGCCGGTGCCGCCCTGGCTGTTCGTCGACATTCCGCCCGAGCTCTATCAAGCGATACGAGAGTTGTATCCCCAGTCGAAGCCGCCTTACCGCGCTCGGCCCTTTGACGTGCAGATCATCGGCGCCATGGTTCTGTATGAAGGTCGAATCGCGGAGATGAAGACCGGCGAGGGGAAAACGATCGTTGCCCCGCTTGCGTGTTACCTCGCATCCCTGGAAGGGAAGCAGGTTCATGTCGTTACCGTCAATGACTATCTCGTCCAACGCGATCGTGATTGGACCTTCCCATTTTTCCGGGCACTGGGACTGACCGTGGGGACCATCCATCCGCGCCACATGCAGGCCGACGAGCAAAAGCTGACCGCCTACCAATGCCAGGTGGTCTACGGCACGACGAGCGAGTTCGGATTCGATTATTTGCGCGACAACATGAAGCTCAGCACGCGAGAGCAGGTGCAGAAGCATCGCGACTTCGCCGTCGTCGATGAGGTGGATTCGACGCTCATTGATGAGGCGCGCACGCCGCTGATCATCTCGGGGCTCGCGCACGACTACGCGCCGCGCTATGACATGGCCGACAAGCTCGCCCGCGATCTGTTGGGGAAGCAGAAGGAATGGAATGTGGCCGATCAGAAAGTGCATTCGTGTTTGGTCGAGCGGTCGGGTTTGGAGGGCGATATTCGAAACGCCCGCGACAAATCAAAGATCGCATCGCTCAAAGAACGGCTGGAGTCCGCCACCCGGCGGCTGCCGGAGCTCGAAGCGGCGCGCGACGAGCACACGCAGTTCTACGAGCTCGAGCTCGATAAGAAGAAGGCGACGATCACGCATGACGGGATCACCGAGGCCCAGCGCGTCGCCGGCGTCGGGTCGTTCTACGTTGGTGAAAACATCGATATTCCCCACTTGCTGGAGCAGGCCATTCGCGCCCATACCGTCTATCAGCGTGATCGCGACTATGTCGTCGCCCCGGATGAAAAGGGCGAACTGACGATCGTCATCGTCGATCAGAACACCGGGCGGAAAATGATCGGCCGGCAGTGGTCCGACGGGCTGCACCAGGCGATCGAGGCCAAAGAGAGCGTTCCCATCAAGCAGGAGACGCAGACCATGGCCACGATCACGATCCAGAATTTCTTCAAGCTCTACGATCGGTTGGCGGGAATGACCGGCACCGCCGACACCGAGGCGACCGAATTTCACGAGATTTACAAGCTGGATGTGATCGTGATCCCCACCAACGTGCCGGTGATCCGAGTGGATTACAATGATGTCGTCTTTCTTGCCACCAAAGACAAGTGGGAGGCGATCGTGGATGAGATCAAGACCTTTCACGACGTGGGCCGACCTATCCTCGTGGGTACGACCAGCGTTGAAAACTCAGAGATGCTCAGCGAGATGTTGACGCGCAAGCACAACATCAAGCATGAGGTCCTCAACGCCAAGCAACACGAGCGGGAGGCGGAGATCATCGCCGGCGCCGGGGAGCTTGGCGCGGTCATGATTGCTACGAACATGGCGGGGCGAGGCACGGACATTGTTCTGGGCAAGTTTGCGCCGGAGCAATTGATCGATCATTGGAAGCGACGCAGCATCTGCCCGAAGGACGTCAACGCCGACATGCCGCAGGACGAGATCGTCACTGCCGTGTATCGGCAATTGGCGGCCAAGGAACTCGGTCTGACCAAGGTCGATGTCAGGGAAATGTCGGATGACGAGATCAGAATGGCTCTCCTTCGCAAATGGGCGATCGACCTGTGTTGGTTGAGTGAATCAAAGGTCGCGTCGATGACCGAGGCACAGCTGTTGGCCCGGCTCGACGAATCC
>JACZXL010000143.1 GCA_022571635.1 Planctomycetota bacterium | reverse complement strand
TTGGCGCAGGGCCGCAGCGGAGGGCTTCTTACCCCCCTCTCCCCTTGGGAGAGGGGTTGGGGGTGAGGGAGAAGGGTGGGCAAGGAAGATTGATGAACAAGACCCTCACCCCAACCCTCTCCCACCCCCGGACGAGGGAGAGGGAGTAGGAGAGAATCTGCTGCCGCAGGCGGAGGGGGATTCCGAGCCGTTCGTCGAATCGAGTTCACTGGGCGGGCTGGTGGAGCGGATCATTCGCGAGTCCGGTTTGGAGGCGGCGTATCGTGACTCCAAATCAGAAGAGGATCGAGAGCGATTGGAGAACCTGGCGGAGCTCATCAGCGCCGCCACGCAGTTCGTTGCCCAGCCGATCGATTTCGATGAAGCGGCGCAGGCGGACACAACACTGTTGGCGGGGTTGACGGCATTTCTGGAGTCAGTGGCACTGATCAGTGATGCGGATGCGATCGATCCTGAAAGTGGGACGGTGACGCTGATGACGCTTCATGCCGCGAAGGGGCTTGAATATGCGGCGGTGGCGATGGTGGGGCTGGAGGAGAATCTCTTGCCGCACATCCGCGCTGTGGGCAACGAGATGGAGTTGGAGGAGGAACGTCGGCTGTGTTTTGTCGGCATCACGCGGGCCAAACGGCATTTGCAGTTGAGTCGGGCGGCGGTGCGCACGCACCGAGGGCTGCGCGAACCGACGATGGAGAGTCGATTCCTGACGGAGCTGCCCGGTGAGTCGATTGAGTATTCGGATCAGTCCGATGCGGTGGGGTACTTGGATGGTGATGACGACATGCAGGTTGAGCGGCTGGATGGTGAGGCGCCGTGCGGCGAGTTTCCCGTGGGGTGCGTGGTGCGTCACCCGAAGTTCGGCCTTGGTCGAGTCGAAGCGGTGATGCCGCAGGTAATGGGGTCCAAAGCGCGGATCGAGTTTCCGACGGTGGGCACGAAGACGCTGATTTTGGAGTACGCGAAGTTGGAGCGCGTGGGGTAGTGCCCTTCAGCGCCGCCCACTAGCCGTCATTGGTCGTCCAATCCAAACAAATCTCGCCTGTTCCTTGCTTCGGGGAACTCCCTGAAGACGTATGCGACCAGGCGCAAGTACACTAGCGACGGCCCAACTTCGCCCGCTCCTTCGAATTTTCCGCTCCTCACCTCCGCTGTGACTATGGGCGCCACTGCCGCCAAGTAGCGCGTTCGGCGTTCTAAGTCGTCCAGGCTCTCTTTATCCGGTTTGAAGCGTCGGTCGTATTCGAATGTGTAACCTGAAATCCACCACCGTTTACCGAGTCTAACGAGATGGATCTCCGCGCGGCTTCCGTCGTTCCGCCGTCGTGTCGCTGTGGCGCGGTCGTTGTCACTCTCCGTCATCGTTGCTCGGTGTCGGGCTGGCTCGAAAGGTGATTCGTCGGCACCGCGGCTTAGGCCCGCTCCGTAGTGCTCCCAACATGCGTCATCCAGTTCCAGCAACGGGAGCGAGTCCCGATAGAGTGCTAAGAGTCGCTCCTGCAACGGTGTTTCGGCGAACATCAACGAGAGATATTCACGAGAGTCCAACTTGGGCTGTTGCGTTAGAACTCGGTTGTAATACTCAAGTAGCGCATCGGCACTCGCGAAGCGCGGATCAACCGGCGGGGGCTGGTTGGCTGCCGCTTCGGGGTCTTCACCAGAACATGCTGAAAGCAGCACGATGATCGTGATGGCGAACGCCGCCAGTAATCGATCGGTTCGCGTGCTCATTGTTGCCATTGCCAGACCCCACTTCTTCAGACGCCTGCTGGTTCAATCATACCGGCTCATACCTCCAGCGGGCTACCATATGCTCCAATAGGGTACTGCCGCTGATGAGCTTGACACAAGAAACGACGCAGCAAGTGCTTGGGCGATGCCGAGCGCTGGGGTTCGCGCTGGCGGGAGTGGCTGAGGCACAGCCAACGAGTTACGAACACCAATACCGTACGTGGATAGAGGCGGGGAAGCACGGGGAGATGGCGTACCTTGCGCAGAATGTCGAGAAGCGGCTGGACGTCCGGACCATGATTCCGGGGGCGGGGGCGAAGTCGATCATCTGCGTTGCGGATCGGTATGGGGGGGAAGGGGAAGGCACGGAGGCGCGCCCCCGGAAAAGGCACGAAGGCACGAAGGGGGGAGAAGAGCAGCCAAGTGACGAAACCCTGACGGGGAGAATTGCCCGGTATGCGCGGGGGGATGATTATCACGTGGTGATGAAGAAGCGTTTGCATCGGCTTGCGGACGAGTTGGCTGAGCAGTTTCCGGACGAAACGTTTCGTGTGTGTGTCGATACGGCGCCGGTGTTGGAGCGGGAGCACGCGCAACGGGCGGGGCTGGGCGCGGTCGGCAAACACACGTTGCTGATCCAGGAAGGCGTTGGGAGCTATGTGCTATTGGGCGAGATCATCACGACGCTGGCGCTTGCGCCGACACCGTCAGCGGAGGGCGCCGATCCCTGTGGAAGTTGCACGCGGTGTATCGACGCCTGCCCGACGAGCGCGATCACGCCCTGGTCGGTGGATGCGACACGGTGCATCAGCTATTTGACGATCGAGCATCGCAGTCCGATCGGCGAGCAGTTTCACGAGGCGATGGGTGATTGGATCTTCGGCTGCGACGTCTGCCAGGAGGTTTGCCCGCATAACCAGCCGACGGCCCGCAGCGCTCAGGCCGAGTCGCATGACGCCTATGCGCCGCGGCGTGAGGGTTTTGATCTGCTGACCGTGCTGGGGTGGGACGAAGGGGCGAGGCGTGCGATGTTCAGGACGTCGCCGATGAAGCGCGCGAAACTGGCGATGATGAAGCGCAATGCGCTGATCGCAGCGGGGAATGTGAAGGGGAACGCTGATTGCAACGCGCTGCGGGCGCAGATTGAAGCAATAGCGCAAGATGAATCGGAATGTGAGATTGTGCGAACGACGGCTGAGGTTGTTTTGAAGGGATAGGGGAGACCCGGACCTTCCTCTCCCGATGGAATCGGGATCGTCAGGTCCGGCTTCTAAAGGGGGGGCGGATCGTAGAGCGGGGCCATGGCGGCGATGAAGCAGTACAAGACCACGCCCAAGGGGACCATGGCGGCGACGAGCCCGAGAATCGTCCACGCCCAGCGGGACTTTGAGGTGAAAGTGAGGATAACGCCGCACGCCAAGAGCGGCCCCGCCGCCAGCGGCAGCCAAACGCGGTGATCGATCATCCAACGGACCGCGGCCGGCAGATCGCTGATCTTCGCGACGTTGTTCTCAACGATCATTTTGGGGAAGCTCGGCATAATGAAACAAGCGATGGCGAGTGCGATCGCGGCCACGACGTAGTAGAGCCCGTTGGTGACGAACAGCCATCGGATCGCGGACCGGCGTGGTGCGTGGTCACCGGCTTGCATGAAGAATCCTTCGTCGTGGAGTGCCGACAGCAGATGACTGATTCACTGCCCGGCGTTTCCGATGGGCTAGTCGGCGCCTTGGTCGATGAACTTCTGCTGCATCTGTTGTGTGAATCCGGTCAGCGCCTCTTGAACTTGCTCGATCGAGGTGAACTCCCCGGCGCGGATACGGTTCGTCAGGTCATTGAGGCTGCTGATCGAGTCCTGCATGATGGTCTTGAACATTTGGGCGCCTTCGCCGCCTATTCCCATTGCCAAGCCATCGCCGGACGCGGTCGTGCCGTCGACGTACCACCGGCCGTTGACGCGAATGATCGGCATTCGATCGGTCTGGCCGGCGGAGGTCACAATGATCGTGCCGTTGTCACCGGCCACGTCCCCGAGGCGGGCGTCTTGAACCTGCGCTTCGCCGAATCCGAAGCCGGCTTGCCCTCCGAACATGTCCGCACCGCCGCCCCACGCCGCTTGGCCGAGCTCCATGAGGCCGGTGTCGAATCGTTCCTGCAGGGCTTGTTCGAGTTTCAGTGACGCCCGAGCCGAGGTGATCATGATCGAGTACAGCTCGCGCTCCGCGGCGTTGCGGAACTTGACGTACGTCAGCTCGACGAAGAGGTTGGTCATTGACGCGAGGCTGTCAGCCTGATTGATCGCGGCGAGAAGCGCCTCGGGTGAGTCGGCGCCGGCCCCGAGTGAGCTGGGGCGGCGAGATCGGGGGGCCCGGGGAGTCGGGGCGGGCGTGAGATCGACCGTCTCGCCGGAGAGGGCGGAGATCGCGGTCTGCACGTCCTGTTTGAGGGCCTCCAGTTGGGGTCCGGCGCTGCGGCCGGTGACCCGACTGAGTTGGCCCTGGGCATTGGTGTATGCGTTCTTGGCGTTATCGCGAGCGTCGGCATGGGCGGTGCGGGCCGCGGTGACTTGTGCGCTGACCATCGAAGCGCTGCCAAGTGCGCCGCTGGACGCTTGGACGCGGTCCAGCAACGCCCCATGATCCTGCCAGGCCTGGGCCGCCGACCAGTGCATGTGGCCGAGTTCCAGGTCGGCGCGGACCGCTTCGATGCGGGCGGCCGGGACCGACTCGCCTTGCCCGAGCCTGGCGGCGTTCTCGGCCTTGTCCGCAGCGGCGCTCAGTTGCTTCGCCGCTCGCTCGTAGGCGTCCGCCAACTCGTTGGTTCGCGCTTGATTCAGCTCACCGAGTTCAGCCACGATCACGTCCCGAAGCTGGGCGATTGTCTTTCTCGTAGCGCGGGCCTCGTCGTCGAACGTCTGGAGCAAGCCATCGATCGCGGCGCTGGACTCGTCGATGGCGCCGATCAAGGACTGGGTATAGCCAGCGCGGGTCTGAGCCAGGGCCCGTGCCGGCCGCAGGGTGAACTCCAGTTCAAGGTCGCGCTGGGAGACATCGTATTGGATGTGGTCGGCATCGCGGTCCAATTGCACGGACTGCTCGTACGCGCCGTAGCCTGCGGCCGGTCCCTGTTCGCTCGCGTCGCGCATGAGTTGATTGGCTTGGGCGCGCAGGTTATCGATCTCGGTCTGATCGTCTCGGTTGGCGTTGGTCAGGGCCGCGATCGGCGCATCCGCGGCGGCCATCTCCTCGCCGTACGACGCGAGGCGAGCTTGGGCGTTTTGCCGGCTGGCCGCGAGGTGTTGATGCTGGGCCTGGGTGTCAATGGTTTCGAGGCTTCCGGCCAGGGCATGGAGCTCGGCGGCGGCGTCGATCATGCCCCCAAGGACGTCTCGGCGACGGCGCTGCTCGGTTTCGAGCCGGCCGACCCCCGCCAGCGTCATGGCCGCGATCTTGCGATGCACGTTCGAGGCCAGAAGCGAGGCCGCGGCCTGTTGGCCGGGGGCGGCGCCGTCGGTATCGGCGAGCATGGTCAGCAGAGTGTTGAGCTTTGCCTCGGCGGCGGTTCGCTCCTGTGGGGTGGGATCCGATGCGATCGCCGTCGACGCCCAGAGGTCGTGCCTGACCGTGGCCAGGTTCGCCTGGACCTCGGTACGCCGCGCCGTCGCACTATCCTCACAGCCGCTACTCAACACGGCGCCCCCCACCAGGGGACAACAGATCACAATAACGAGTGCTCGGTCCAGATTGCTCATAAAACGTCCTCGAAACTGGGGAAACGGAAGAACCAGCCAGTGTATCAGCCACACCGCCGCTGCGTAAGGTTCGATCGCCAGGTCGAGGCGGTTCCCGAGGGCCCGCAAGTCTGGTCAGCGGGGCACACGAGCCTTGGCGGGTGACGCTTGGGGCCCGTTCCCCAGCAGTTGGGGTGGCTCGTACGTGACCGGGTAGTCCGGCCGGGGCTGGAGCATCGCCTCGATCCACTTTATCGTGTCCTGAAGCAGCCTCTGGTTGCTCCGGGTGAAGACGGGCTTCCAGCCGGGGACGTCCGGGTGGGGCTTGCGGGCCAGGGTGCGGGGCAGGGCATACTGGACGATCAACGACATCGTCGGCTCGTCGTAGTTGATCAGCGGCCATTGGGAATCCAAATCGAGCCGTTCCAGGATCAGCAGGTTCGTATATCGGACGCGATCATCCTTGTGGGCCCGGCCATGGAGGAAGAACCGACCCGCGTGAACGCCGCCGTGGCACCGGCTGGTGGCGCAATTGTTCATCAGCCAACTGTCGTGGACCCGGCGGCGGAACAGGTTCAGCGAATAGGGCTCGGTCTGAACCCGGATCTCGCCGTACAGCTCCCGCGCCCGCAGTTGGAACATCAGGTGGACGATCTCCAACGGTTCGGCACGGAACAGCGCCGTCCGCGCCTGGCCCGTGGGGATCAGCTTGCTTGTCCCGTAGTCCTCGATCAGTGTGCGGATCGTGTCGGCGCTCACCACCACGTGCGGCGGATTGTGGAAGTCGATCTCGAAGACCCGGATCGTGTTGACGTCCTGCCGGCTGAGAATCTCCGTCGGCAGCAAATCCTTTTCGAGCACGGGTCCGGTCTTGCGATCCGCGTCCTCGGCGGGGGCTGCGGGGTCGTCGGTCCCCTGGCTCGGCGTCGATCGATCCGCCGGCTTGCTCAGCGCGAGCTGCGCGTTGACGATCGTCAACAACTGTTGTGCTTCCGGCGTCGGCTTGTTCCGCACAAGTTCGACGAGCTCCTTCTTGGTTAGCTCGTACTTGCGCAGTTGGAACAGCCATCGGCACAGGTCCAGATGCTGCTGGTGCATGTTGGGCCCGATGCCCGCTTTGTATTGCTGATAGCGCTCCTGGAAGGTCGGCTCGAGCACGACGTAGTCCACCGCCTCGCGCAGGAGCTTGGCCCGCATTCCGTCCACCTCCAGCAGCACGTGCTCGAACGTGTCCTCGACGAGAACGCCCTGGCGAGTCTGGCCGTTGCGCAGAACCACCGTCCCCCGCTGGCCGGGCTTGGGGTCCACCAGACGGATGATGCGTAACGTCCGGGACTTGACGAAGCTGTGGACTCGATCGGCTGGATCACGAATGACGATCAGCTCGTCGTCCTCGTCCTGGACGTAGCCGGCAAGCTCCAGGTTGCGATCGACCCGAATGATGACGCGATCGCCCGTCTCGTCCGGCCCGGCGGTGGGGGCGGCGGGGGAGCCGGGGGAGCCGGGGGCCGCAGTCCCCGCCAAAAGCCCGCCCAAGGCCAATACGATCACCGCGATACTCCGGAGCATGTGGGACATAGCGCTATTCTCCCGCACGGGGCCGTCCCCGGTCAATAGGTCCCTTGCCCATGTCCACTCAGACAACCGTCCGGGCCGTTTATTGCACATTCTGGGCCGCACTTGCCACAGCCTTGCCAAGAAGCACCCACAGCTCCCCTGAGAATCTACGCAAGGATCAGCCCCCTGGACGAGCACGGCCAGGTCGTCGTCACGCCACGAAACTCGATCATTCTCCAACTCGGCTGTTTCACCCACCGGCTCCCCTTGGTATCTTGTTGGGTGAGCGGCGTACATCTGCTCATCCTCCTATGCACCTCTCTGGAATGACCCCGGAGAGGTGCTTTTCTTGGGCCACCTTTTGCGAGTGTTGCCTATTAACGCTGGGTCACACAACAGCGGATAATCGAGTCTTGTGGGCGCGGGGGTTCGGCAGGATCAAGGCATCTAAGGTAGGAGATCGAGGCACTTGGCAATAGGCATTTGGCATGAGGAGCGAAGTAACCGTCCCGATTTCATCGGGAGTAACCCGCGGATTCGTCCAAACACAAGAACCGATCCCTCGCGCAACGACCCCGTTTAGCCGCGAGCCAAAGGCGAGCGCTTCAGAACAATGGCATCAAGGGATCGAGGCAGGAGATCAAGGCATTTGCCATTCCGAGCGAGCCGTCCCGATTGAATCGGGACGGTTCGCGCCCGCACACCAAGCCCCGCCCGTCGCGCACTCGGGTGCCACCGACAGCGAGTCCCGGTCCGCCGGGACGAGTCGTCGGTGCGGAAGCAGGAGCGTCGTGAGATCGGCACGCACGACTCGGCGGCCTCACTGTGCGTGGCACCCGCGCAAGAGAGTCAAAATGACCGGTGGGCACGGCCCGCCTCAGAATGTCAAACAGAAAAGGAGAAGAATAATGAATAAACGAATCATGGCCGTTGCAAGTACGTTGGCGGCGGCGAGTCTGTTGGGTGCGAATTCGAGTGCCGATACGGTCAATCTGGTGCGCGTCGTGCCCGCGAATGACTTTGTGCTTGATTCATCCTGGGCGGGAAGCAATAAGACGATTATTGTCCTCGGCCAACCGAATGACGAGACCGTGACTTTTCCACCTAACTGCGGGGGCGTCGCCGGCCAGACTCTGGAGAACATTGAGGTTGTTGCGATCTTACCGGCTGTAGGCGCTTTCCGCATGACCATGCACACCGAGCCGGGCATCGAAATTGCTCCTGGCGCGCGCCTGAGCATAATTTTTGATACTAGGCAGTGCTGCATGGATGCGAGTGGTGAAGAAGGTGTTTCATGTGTTGAACCATTCTTATCTTAGCGGAGACTGCCGCCAGGAAGTTCTTGGCGGAATTTGTTCAACCCGCCAGCGCGGGCGCAACCTTGTTCACCTCGCCGGTGGCACTGGATGTGGATGCCTTGGGTGTCGTCACCGGCCAACCCAACGACGACGGCACGTACACGGTGATCTTCAAGACCCAAGGCAGCCCGGCCCAGCAAGTGGACATCGCCAGGTTCGACGAACTATTCGCAGCCGACGTCCTGCGCGACCTCATCGACCTCGGCCCAGACCCCGATACCGGTGAGCACCTGTATTTCGCGTTCATTGAATGGTGATGGAGGAAGGCACGAGGTTCTAGGCTCTGTCGGATGGATCAGCAGGTTGCGCTCATTGCTTGGTGGGACGGGCTTCCAGCCCGTCCGTTTGACTGTTTCAGACGGGCAAGATGCCCGTCCCACTATCCATCAGACAGAGCCTAGGCACTGGGCAGTGGGAAGATGTTGCCGACAGCGGCGAGATCGGCGAAGCTGGACCTTAGTTACTGGATGCCCAACGTCCACATTTGCTGCAGATTCTGCGGAGGTCGAGCATGAAACTTGGGGTCATGGCTGCTCTATTCGCGGGGATGAAGTTGGATGATGCACTTGTTTATTGTGCCGAGCTTGGCCTGGAGGCGATCGAGCTGCCGGTGGGATGCTATCCCGGCCAGGGGTTCTTCGACCCCCGCAAGGTGCTGGCGTCGCCCAAACAGCAGGAGCAGATCAAGGCGAAGCTCCGGGACCATGAGCTGACGCTGTCCGGCCTGGCCGTGCACGGCAACCCGGTGCATCCCAATCGAGCCCACGCCAAGCACGATCACGAGGCGTTCGTCACCGCGGTGAAGCTCGCCCCCAAGCTTGGCACGAAGACGGTGATTACGTTCTCCGGCTGCCCCGGCGGTTGCAAGACTGACAAGACGCCGAATTGGGTCACCTGCGCGTGGCCGCCGGATTACCCCGAGATTGTTCAATACCAGTGGGAGGATGTGCTCGTGCCCTATTGGGCGAAGCAGGCGAAACTGTGCAAGATGCACGGGGTGCGGGTGGCGTGGGAGGCGCACCCAGGCTTTAGCGTCTACAACCCCGATACGCTGATCAGACTTTCGCAGCGAGCGACGAAAGCAGCGGGGATTCGCGGCAAGACCCCGTTGGGGGCCAATCTTGATCCGTCGCATTTCTTTTGGCAGGGCATCGACCCCGTGCTGGCCGCGCGCGAGCTGGGCGAAGCAGGTTTG
>JACZXL010000142.1 GCA_022571635.1 Planctomycetota bacterium | reverse complement strand
CTGGAGGCCATTCGCGAGCACCCCAAGTACCAGGTGGTGATTCAGCGGCTTCAGCGCCGCGCCGCTCGAAGGGCTGACAACGCTCTGGACCTATGGAAAGCAACATATGGCACGGAGCACTATCGGTACGAACGCGATGAGCAACGGCGCGTCGCCTACGCCACCGCGCTGGACCCGGTCTCCCATCACGAGATGCGGCAGATGCTTCAAAGAGAAGCGGACCACCTTCAGAGCGCGCTTTTTGATGTCGAGCCGCGCTCGTATCTGCTCATCGCCGTGCCGACCCCCCGCGACGGCGACCGCATCTTCAGCGCGGACAACATCGGGGGCATCTACGAACACGCTCGTCGCCGACTGATCGCGCGCGACATCGGCGGGGCGCTGCGGCACGAGTTCGTCCATGCCCTGCACTACGTGCATATGGATCAACTCCGCCAGCGACACCCATTGTGGATACAGGAAGGGCTCGCGTCGCTGTACGAGGATTACACGCTGCACGACGACGGCACGATCGAGTTTCACCCCAACGAACGGCACAACGTCGTCAAGAGCCGCGCCCGGAGCGGTCGACTGATGAAGTGGAAGAACCTGTTCGTCATTACCGACGATCGGTTCATGGCCAGGGCCGGTCAACTGTATCCTCAGGTCCGTTCGATCTTCGAGTTCGTCGCGGATCAGGGAAAGCTCACGCAGTGGTACGAGTACCTCGTTGCCAATTTCCGCGAGGACGCCACCGGCGGCAAGGCCTTTGAGCTGTGCTTCGACATGCCGCTTGACGAGATCGAACGCGCCTGGCGGCAATGGTTGACGACTCGGCCGAAGATCGACACGACCATCAATCCCGGTGACGCCTCGCTCGGCATCCAAAGCCGCCCGAACGGCAGCAATGACGGGGTGCTGATCGAGAGCCTGCTGCCGGGGTCCGCGGCACGGCGAAGCCAACTCCGCGTGGGCGACGTCATCGTCTCGATCGACAGCGAGCCGGCACGCACTTTGGCGGAATTGCAGGCGATTATCGGATCAAAACAGGTTGGGGACCGCGTTCGAGTCCGGGCACGCCGCGCCGGAGCCTACCTGACGGTTGTCGTGACGCTCCGGCCGTTGCGCTATTGACCAAGGACCTCACTGGAATATCCCAAGTCTCGCCGTTTGATGGTTCGCGGCCCCGGACGTACAGTATGACACTGACGTGATCGTCGTTCGACGGCGCGTCCGTGCCTGGACGAAACACGATCCATGACGACGACTCAAACTCCGGCACGCACCTTCTCCTCTGATTTCAAGCGGTTTTTTGTTCGCGGGCTGGTGATCCTGCTGCCGTCCGTGCTCACGCTGTGGATCATGGTCAAGGCGTACCAGTTCGTCGACAATAACATCGCCGATCCGGTCAACGGCTGGATTCGCCTCAGTCTGAACAATGCCGCGAAGGTTTGGGAGCCGCTGGCCGAGGTTAACGCGTTCAAACCGACGCCCGAGGAGGTGAGCGCCGAGCGATTGGCGCTAGGAATCCCTGAGACCGACACCTCGCAAGATGCGGCAATCATCGCGGCGCTGCGTTCCGGCAAGATTTACAGTTGGTGGGAAGCCCGCTGGTACATGCGCATGATCGGGATCGTGGTCGCCATTGTTGCGGTGTACTTCGCGGGAAGACTCCTGGGCGGCTTTTTGGGCCGACGAATCTACCGGAAGATCGAAGGCGTCATCACGACGGTGCCCGTGTTCAAACACGTCTACCCACACGTCAAGCAGGTGGTGGATTTTCTGTTCAGCGACGATCAGAAGATGCAATTCAGCCGGGTCGTGTTGGTGCAGTATCCGCGCAAGGGGCTCTGGGCGATCGGCCTGCTCACGGGCAACACGATGCGATCAATCGCGACCCAATCGGGTGATGCGGTCACCGTTTTCATCCCCAGCTCACCGGTCCCGGCGACGGGCTACACCATCACCGTCCCTCGCGGCGACACGATCGACTTGCCCATCAGCGTGGAGGAAGCGATGCGGTTCACGATAAGCGGCGGCGTGCTCATCCCTCCCCATGAGACGATCCAGAGGACGACCCAGCCCTCGTCCGAGGGGAGCAAGAGCCTGCCCGGAGCCGACGACGACGACGACGCCAAAGCCGACTCGCCCTCCGAGCCGCACACCGCCCAAGACGATATACCCAGCCGGCGCAGCGCCGGATAAGGCCGGCCTGCCCGGAATGGACCTGGAGCTCTCTATGGAAATCAAGATCAGCAGCAAACACTTGGAACTGACGGCGGCCATCGAGGACTACGCCTCTCGCAAGGTGCAGAAGTTCCCCCGTTACTTCAATCGCGTCCAGCAGGTGGAGGTCGTCATCGACAAGGCCAAAAACGGGTACACTGTTGAGATCATCACCGACGTGGAACGGCATAACCCTTTCGTCGCCACCAGCACCCACGAGGACCTGTACGCCTGTGTCGACCTCGGCATCGATCGCTCAATCCGTCAGCTTAAGGATCACAAGAGCAAGCTGCGCGACAACAAACACCACACGCCAATCGGCGGGAACGAGGCATGAAACTGCTCGACATCGTCGTCAAAGACGCCATCATCCCCACGCTCATCGCCACTGGGCGAGACACCGCAATTACCGAGATCATCGACGCCCTCGTCACGACCGGGGCCCTCAGTCCCGAGCTTCGCGACGAGTTCGTCAAAGCGGTCATCAAGCGCGAGAAGCGCGGCTCGACCGGATTCGGGCACGGCGTCGCCGTCCCCCACGTCAAACATTCCGCCATCAACAAGATGGCCATCGCCATCGGTATCAGTCCGAACGGCGTCGAGTTCAATGCACTCGATCAACAGCCGGTCTATTCGATCTTCCTCCTGCTGAGTCCGGAGGATCAACCTGAGGATCATCTGGACGCGATGGAGGCGATCTTCGGGAATCTCAGCCAAGAGACGTTCCGCCGGTTTCTCCGCCAGGCCACGACCACCGCCGATGTCGTAACCCTGTTAGAGGAAGCCGACGCCAAGACTCCCGTGCGCTGAACAGGCGGCGCACGCGCGCCGGATGAAAGGCAAAGCCCGGCCCGATGTGCTAGGCTTCGCCGGTTGCTGTCATCTGTCCTTTACTTGAATGTGAATGTCCATCGGTGTCCAAGTCCGCCTCTGCTATCGTCAGCATCCCGAACAAGCTCGGCCTTCACGCCAGGCCGGCGATGATATTCGTCGAAACGGCGTCGAAGCTGGAGCCCCGCGTCACCGTGCGCCGCTGCGATCAGGATGATGTTGTGGACGGCAAGTCGATCATGCAGATGATGATGCTCGCGGCAACCCAGGGCACCGACCTCGAAATCACCGCCACCGGTCCCGGCGCGGACAAGGCCGTCAAAGTTCTCATCAAGCTCGTCAAGTCGGGCTTCCAGGAAGAATGACGTCCGGGTGAGCCCGCTCGCGCTTGGCTGATCCGGCGCCCGCGACCAACGTGATGGCCCTGGAATCTCGGCCACCCAGACCGCTTGGCCGGCGATCGCCTTGCCCAGACCGCACAGACAATCCAGAGATCGTCGTCGGATTGCGAATCCAGCCCGCAGGTAGGACTTGCGCGAAATGAGGCCGACGAAACTTGCTGACCGCTTGCACCGGAGGCCTTGCCATGACCGCGATCCGGACACCGCACGACGCCGAAGACGTTGATCGGCCGACCGATGCCGCAGCCGAGGACCATCTCCGACCGACCGTAGTCCCGCACCAGATGCTCATCGGGTCGGCACTGACGATGGGCTTTGGGGGGCTGACGATGTCTGTCCTTGGCATCACGTCCGGCGAGTCCCTTTTCGACGGCGTGCAAAGTGCAGCCATTCTCATGCTCTTCGCATTGCTCGCGTCGTTCGAAGATCGCCCTCGGCTCATCGGCCGGATCGGCTACTACCTCGGGCTGGCCGCGGCGCTCGTCTTCGGCCTGAACTTCGCCCGGCTCGGCTGGAAATGGTTCGAGCCGACGAATTGGTTTGCGCTCGCGCCGCCGATTGCCTTCATCATGGGCGGAAGCGGCCTGTTCAGCTTCTACAAGATCTGTCGCGCCCGACGTGATTATGTGGGCGCTGTGCTGGCGATCAGCGTCACGGTCGGCTGCGTGGTGCTCAGTGCATCGTGGAACGACGGACAAGGACTTATCGCCATCAATTCCTCATATTCGGTGGCGCTGTTCCTGGTGTTCGTGGGCGCCGCGGTCTGGCGGTTCCAGACGGCGTTGATCGAGTTCTTCCGACATCATCTGGCCGACAAACTGGAACTGGCGCCGGTGGCGCTGATCGCGATGTTCGCCGTGGCCGGGGCGGTCAAGCTGACCTGGAGTGTGGTGCCCCAAGGTGCAATGGCGACAGTGAAGCAGTTGATCTGGGCTACGGACGACGTCGAGCCGTCGACCGCGCCGTCCGCAGCATCGAGTCCGGCCGAAGCGCCGCAACCGACCGTCCAAGAGAGCCCGCGGCCCGAGGACGTCAACGCGCCCTCGCCGCCGGCACGAGTCGGCACACCGAGCGCGGCCCCGCATTAGGGCAGGTTACACTTACTTCAATGAACGACGTGCCGGAGCGTTCCCTGACGCCAGTCAGCCGCCGTGAATCGTTTTTTGTACGTCAGCTTCAGCTGCTTCAACACCTTGCAGATCGCCGACCGCGAGCAGTTCACCCCCAGATGCTTGCGCAGCCCAACCGGCGTCGCATCCGATTGATCGGCCACCGCCGCCTTGAGCCGCTGGCGAACGATCTTACGTTGGTGCGCGCCGCCGCCGCGGCCTTCATGGTGAGCCTCCTGTTCAGTTCCACGAACGTCCCGCCCGCACACCACATGTCACTTCTCTATCGACAACTCGCTATAATCTATAGGTGAAACTCCTCTAAATGGAGGCGCACGATTCGGCCACACCCTCGTTAATCGCTGCCTCCAAAGCCATTGGCAGAACCGGCCGGATAGCGGCGGAATCACCCGTGCCTATTTAGCTGCACAGAAGGAGACAAAGAGATGACACAAAGAATGTTCCGCTACAGAGAGGCTGCGGTCGGCCTTTGTCTGTCACTCATGCTGAGCGCATGTAATGAGATGCCGAAGCGAACCGCTCGGATACCACAACCCGCAGCTATTGAGGTCGGACGAGAACCACAGGTTGCAAAAGAGCCGGCTACACCGCAGCCACAGGTTGCAGAAGAGCCCGCCACACCAGTCAGGCCCAAACCACCGATCCCGACGGCTCCGGCCAGGAAGTTCGCTGACTACACGGTCGCCGATTCGTCCGCTTGGTATGCGAAGAAGTTGTTGGCCCTTTTCCCACCAGACGCCATCCCAATCTATGGCATGACATTCGCTGCAGACGAGTTGCTATGCATCCCCACGGATCTCGCCAGTTTCAAAGCAAGCGCATCGACCACGGACATCGGCCTCGGGTCGGCCTTTGCTGTCCGGGGCTCGGTCAGCCTGCGTCGACTCCCTCCGCCATTCCGCGTCTTCGATGGCGCTATGGGCAAGCGATACATGCTCCATCTCCAAGCGTATCTCATCGCCCCGAGCGGACGAGTCGTTTGGAGCCAGAAGGGCTTCCCGCAGGGCGAAGCTTGGGTAAAGGCGGAAGGGGCACAAGCCAACTTCTTACTCATCAACGCGTATTCCGGACCGACGGCTGATCACACCGTGCTGATCCTTGCCGCAGGTGATCCGGTGTTCTCGGACTTCCCGGAAACTCAGGTATTACTCGCCGCAAATCGGGTATTACTCGGCGCAGATGAGCTCAAGGTCCAGTCCAAGTCCGAGCGCAAGCCACGACAGGCACTGCTGCCATGGCGTCGTGCAAAACCCAAGCCGCTCCAGAGCATTAGCCTTTCGAGTCCTGTACTCGTGGATTTCGCGTACAAGCTCGCCGTTATCGACAATGGCGGCTATCTTCCAAAAGGTTCTAGCCAGGAATTGGCCATTCGCCGCCAGATTCGAGACGTATACCCCAAGGTGGAAGACTCCATCGAGCAGATTGCAGATGCGACGGTGGTAGGCGTCCGGCTTCTGAAGAAAAAGGGCATTAAATCCAGCAACTATAAGATTCTCTATGCGATCAATCTCACATTGTCGTCCGAGACGCGCTCGCTTTGGCCCATGCAATATGGTGACCTTGTGGCTGTACTCGTCACCATCACGGAGGATGGTTAGAATGGTTTCATTCGAACTGTAATGGATAACAGCATGAGCCTCCTGCTCAGTTCCGCTGGCGTCCTGCCCGCACACCACATGTCCCTTCTCTATCGACAACTCGCTACAATCTAGGTGAAACTCCCCTAGCCGATCCACTCCGCCTTCGGTTCACGGCGCATCAGCGACGAGATCGCATCGGACGGGGCAAGGCCCTCAAAGAGAATCGCATGCACGGCGGCGGTGATCGGCATCTCGACCGAGTGTGAGGCCGCCAGCTCGACCACCGACCGCGTCGTAGGCACACCCTCCACCACGAAGACCGAGGAACTGAGGATCGTGTCCAGCGATTCGCCCCGCCCCAATCGTTCGCCGCACGTTCGGTTGCGCCCCTGCGGGCAGAAGCAGGTCGTGGCGAGATCACCGACGCCGGCGATGCCGAAGAACGTGTCCACCCGCGCGCCCATCGCCACCCCGAGCCGGGCGATCTCCGCCAGACCTCTGGACAATAACGCCGACTTGGCGTTGTACCCGATGCTCATGCCGTCGATCATGCCTGCCGCCAGCGCGATGACATTCTTGGTGGCCCCGGCCAGCTCGACGCCGATCAGATCGTCGTGCCGATACACGCGCAGCCACTGAACGTTGAACGTGTCCTGAACCAGGCGGGCGACGCTTTCGTCATGCGCCGCCGCGACCATCGTGGCCGGCTGGTGGTTGGCGAGTTCGGCGGCGATGGTCGGCCCGAACAACGCACACATCGGCCGAGCCGGATGGTCCGGATCATCACCGACCGCTTCGGCCACGACTTGCGTCGGGCGCAGCAGCGTGGTGTTCTCGATCCCCTTGGAGACGCTCACCACGGGGATACCGGGCGGCAAGCACGGGGCGAGCCGCTGCCAGATCGACCGAATGTGCTGCGTCGGAACCGCATTCACCACGAGGCCGACGCCCTTCAGAAGCGCCTCGTCGTCCGCGGTGACCTCGACGGCGTCGGGCAGCACAAAGTCCGCCAACCGTTGGGGCGACCGCCGCGTCCGGGCCAATTGGCGAACCCGCCCCTCCGATCGACCCCACAGCCGAACCGGCGCCCCGCGCTGGGCGAGGGCGTCGGCCAGGACCAGTCCCATTTGACCGTCGCCGACGATCGCAGTGTGTGGGGTCAATCGCATCAATGCACGCTCGGTGTGTCGTGAGGACCGCCATCCCCCGCAGGCCCGGGCCATTGAAGCCCGCTTGGCCGGCCCAGGCAACCGGCGGGGAATCTTCGGCGGCGGCGGTGAACCGGCCCCACACGGCCGGCGTACCAGGTACGCTTTCCCCGGCACACGGGCATTCGTGTCGGGTGCGCGCCCGATGCGCGACCGCATATCCTCGTCAGGCCTTGAGCTGGAGACCTCCATGTCCGATTTGACCGTCGCTGGTGTACAGGATCAGGACGTTGCCCGAGATGGCGACGCTGGCGGGGCCCAGCAACTGGAGCGCCGATTGTTCATCGCCCTTGCCGGCGGTGTCCTTTTGCTCGTCTCATTGTTCGCGAAGTGGCTGGGGCACCATGAGCAGGTGGCCCAAATCCCCGCCGCCCTGGGCGCTGCAATCCTGGCCATTCCTCTGTTCTTTGGGGCCTGGCGCGAGATAAGCCGGGGCCGGCCCTCCAGCGATTCCCTGGCCTGCCTGGCCGTCGGCGGAGCGATCGCCACCGCCGCCTACCTCGCGGCCGGATTCCTGGCCTTGTTCCTCTGGACCGCGAACCTCATCCTCAGCCGAACCGCCTTGGGCGCGCAACGGGCCATTCGCGAGCTGATCGAGCTCACCCCGGATGTCGCTCGCATCGTTCAGGACGGACAGGAGCGCGAAGTGCCGCTGAGCCAGGTCAAGGTCGGACAGACCGTGCGCGTCCGCCCCGGCGAGAACCTTCCCGTTGACGGCCGAATCACGCACGGCGCCAGTGACATCAACCAGGCGTCGCTGACCGGCGAAGCCGTCCCCGCCGTCGCCGTCATCGGGACGGACGTCTACGCCGGCACCACGAATCTCACCAGCCAGATTGACCTGCAAGTCACTGCGGTGGCCGGCGACACGACCATCGGAAAAGTCGAACAACTGATCCGTGAAGCCGAGTCCGCCAAGACCGAGCGTCAAGAGCTGATCGAGCAGCTTGCGTCGTACTACGTGCCGGTCGTGTTGATGGTGGCCGGTCTCGTGTGGTTCTTCACGGCCAAGGGTGACCCAGCGGTGCGCGATCAGGCCGCCCAGCGAGCGATCGTCGCGACGGAGGTCAGGCCCTTTTCGTCATTTACCACTGGTTCCTGGGCGCTCGAGGGTAATTGGCTGCGAACATCCGACGCCTTGTTCCGTATACCCTGGAACACCGCCTGAAGATCATCTACCCAGTCGTGAATGGTCAGATCGACAAAGGATTCACCTGCTTTCGATGTCGACTTGATTTCATCGATTTCGGCGATCTCACGCATCGCCGCTTCCAGGGGCTTCGTGATGAGTTCCTCGACCCGCTCCGCCGACATGCCAGGATTGCTGACGCTCACGCTGGCGCTTCGGATCACGATCGTCGGGTCTTCGGCCGAGGGGTAGGACAGAAATGTTGTGATCCCCATAGCGATGACAAACAGCGTCACGAGGATCGTGATACGGGAATTAGCCAGGGCCAGGCGCGTGATATTCATCACCAATCTATCCGGTCAGCTTGCCAAGGTGATCGTCACTCGCCCAGCAACTTCACTTTTTGCCCATCCCGGAGAAAGCTGACACCGGCCGCGGCCAGGATATCGCCGGCTTCAACGCCTTTGGTCACCTGAACCAAATTATCGCGCCCCTCATGCCCCGTGATCGCACTCTTGCGGACGGTCCCGGTTTTCCGGTCATATTTGAACACGAATCCGGTGCCGGGCTTATCAGCTGAAACAATGGTGCTCAAAGGAACCAGATAACCGGATGGCGCAGCTCCGTCTCTTACCAGCGTCAGGCGAACATCACCCGCCATGCCGGGAAGCAGCGAATTTGGCGACGATACGAGCGCGGCGGTGACATTGACCGCATTGGCCTGACCCGAGGCGGATCCTATCTCCGTGATATGGGCCCTGCAGCCACACTCAGCCAAGGCCGATACCACGACGTCAACCTGTAACCCAACCGAAAGACGTCTGACGATCGTGTCAGGCACGGAAAACTTGATTTCCTTACTGCCGCTCGCATTTATTTCGAACAACGTGCTGCCGACCTTTATCTCAGCAAAAGGCTCCACATCCCGCTTTGAGATGGCGCCGTCGAACGGTGCAAGCAGCCGCGTTTTGGCAAGGTCCCGTTGGGCGCGGCCGAGTTGGGATCGCGCCCCTTCGACGGCGCTCACCGCTGATGTCGCCTTGGCCAGTGCCGTATCGTAGGCCGCCTTGGTGACCCAGCCCTTCTTGAATAGTGCCGATTTT
>JACZXL010000141.1 GCA_022571635.1 Planctomycetota bacterium | reverse complement strand
ATCTCGCCGACTTAAAAACAGACTCTGACTCTGCCACAGCCGCGTTGAAGGAAATTGGATCACAATCACTACTGATCGTGTTGCCGAAGACCCTCACCCCGCCCAACACCGCAGAGTCCGCTATCAAGACGTTCCCACGCATTATGACGCTGACGCCGCTCGCACAGTTGAGAGAGCCGTCCAACAGGACGTAAAGAATATCTGGCTGCCAATGAAACCCCGAAGCATCCACGTACGCGCCAGAAAAGACGCCGCCGACCCCCTGATCCATCAGATAGAAGAACGATCCATAGCTTTGACAGAGAGCGAGTGCGTTCACAAGTTCCCGTGTGGGATCGATACTTAGTCTTCCTACGCCACCTAGAAGATTCTTCGTGATCTTCCTATACACCTCTTTCACGCTGCCAACCTGGACGTCATTGAAGTGACCCAATACGACACCGTTTCCGCCCGCATTCCAAGAAACGAGTCGAGGATGTCCCTCGTCGTGGTAGGCTGCGATCAGCTGGGCTTCTGAGCGGAGGCTGCGAAGGTCGCTCGAGTGAACCACTTTCTCTAACGCCGCGCTTGGGGAGACGCCGGCGTTCAGTTCCAGTGCGAAGTATTCTTCAATTAGGCGCCCTGCTCTAGAACTGCCTGCAAACGTGACAGCGGTACAGCCAATCGGGTTTACCTTCAAGGCCGCTTCTTCGACACAGCGATCGACACCCTGCGCATCAAGCTCGCCGAAGCTCGTACGGTCCTCCGGTTTGGTAATGCCGGGACTGGTCACCGCAGCGTCAGCGATGACGAAGGCAGCGCTATTCGATTGCCAACCACAACAGTACGTCATCATCCTCCTCGCCAGTGAAGGTCCCGCGATCAACCCGGCAAAGGGAGGTGGTCGCGATCCTGCAGTCGATCCAGTGCCACTGAGCGATCTAGCAGAGGATATCCACCTCTCCATTCTCGAAGGGTAAGCGACCCCAAGGGGATTTGAACCCCTGTCTTCAGGATGAAAACCTGATGTCCTGGACCTGACTAGACGATGGGGTCCGGCTGATGACCGGCTGATGGTAGCTCAAGGGCCGATCCGGACAAGCCGTATGGACGGCGCAGACTGATCCCGGCGTGTGTTGATTGGGCTGTCGCCGGCCCGCCCGCTAGCCGATAATGCAGCTATGGCCCGTTTCTCTACGACCATCGAACGCCTGCTCGTGATTGTGAGCCTGACCCTGGCCTTCCTTTTTATGGCGAGTGTCTTTGTCCCGAACGAGTCCAGAGCCGGCAACGCCCAGATCGCAGACGACCCGGGTACTTCGCTCCCTTCTGTTGATGCGCATGATGGCTTGTACTCGCTGGGCGAGATCAAAGGCCTGCGGCATGCCGTGAAGATCTTCGCGACGTCCGACGGGCCACGCTACAGCATCTATGACACTGACGGGGTGGAGATCGGCACGCTATTGTCGATAAGGCAAGTGATACAGCACTTCGACGACCTGCCCTTGGGGGAGTTCCAGGCGGACGCTCCTGTGAAGCTCATGCACGCCGAGCCGATCCAAAGCGACTGGTAGGATAGCCTGGATCACCGCTCTGCCGCCGGATCGGATAGTGTGCTGCGTTGTGCAGTCGATCGACGAACCTTCTCATGCGATTGTTATCTGTCCGCTCGAATTCGAGCGGCGAGCGTTGTTGCAAGCAGGCGTCGGCAAGTACTGTGAGGTGAGTTGCTGCGGACCGGGTGCATCGGCGGCCCGACAGGGTGTCCAAAGCAACGCGATCACCGATGGGCCGATCATTCTGGCCGGGCTGGCCGGGGCGTTGCGAGAGGATATCTCCAAAGGTTCCGCGTACGTTGCCACCCGTGTGATCGATGATGCGGGCCACTCGTGGCACCCCACCGGCATCGCGAAAGGGGATCCCCACGGCCCGCCCGGTCCAACGATCATCTCTACCGTGCGCACGATCACCACCACCCAGGACAAACGCGCCCTGGCCCAGCGAAGCGGCGCGGACTTGGTCGACCTGGAGTCGGCCGCGTTCGCCGAAGCCGCGTCGGCCACTGGGCGTCCATGGGCAATCGTTCGCGGGGTGAGCGACGGCCTGCACGACACGCTGCCCGAGGATATCGATGAATGGGTCGATGAGCAGGGCCGCACGCGAACGAAGGCCGTGATCGCGGCGATTCTGCGCCGACCCGCCTTGGTCGGCGAGGTGCGGCGCCTCCGTGCGGACAGCATCGAAGCCATGAACGCCGTGGCCGGGGTGATCGACAGTATGCTTTCAGCCTAAACCCCAGGCGAACTCGCCTTTGGCTCGCGGCTAAACCTGATCCCCTGTCACCGTATCGCGATGTCATCTTCCAAGCTGCTCATCTTCGGCGGCACGTTCGACCCGCCGCACCGCGCCCACAGCGTCTTGCCGCCTGTGGTTGCGGAGGCGCTCAATTGTGATCGGATTCTGTACGTTCCGGCGGCGCTGAATCCTCTCAAGACAGACGCTCCACGTGCGCCGGCCCACCACCGCCTGGCGATGCTGCGGTTGGCGACGGCTGATATTGCCAACGCCGAGATTTGCACGATTGAGCTTGACCGACCGGGTCCCAGCTTCACGGTGGATACCCTTGAGACGCTGCGCGCGCAATATGATTCAGCTGACGAGTTTCGACTGTTGATCGGCTCAGATCAGGCGATGGAATTCGGGCGATGGAAGGATTGGCCGCGAATTCTGGAGCTTGCCACACCGGCCGTTTTGCTCCGACCCCCGCTTGATCGAGCCCAGTTTCACGAGCAGATTCGCACCACACATCCATCAGCGCCTGCCCGGCAATGGGTTGATTGGATCATCGATTCACCGCAGTTGGACATCAGCGCCACTGCGTTGCGAGACCGGCTTGTAGCGGCACAGGACCTCAGCGAGCTACTCGATCAGCGAATCGTGGAATACATTCGCAAGCATCAGCTCTATCAAGGATAGCTTTCGCATTCCCGACACCGGTGCGTGGAGCTATCATGTACGGTCCTGCCTCGCGTCCGGTAGGCAACTCATGGGGAGCTTTGGCATGCGATACCTCACTGCTGTTCTGGTTCTGTTGATCGGTTGTGAATCTCAAAAGCCGACGCCGGAAGCGGAGTTGGTGATTTCCACTCCGTTGCCCTTTGATCCCACCGAGAAGTACGAGCTGGCGGCGTGGTGGTCCAACGACGAGCAGTTGCTTCACCTCGATCGGACCGGCTTCTACCGGCTCTACCAAGGGACGAACCGGTATCGCGGGACGGCGGAGCGCGGCCGATGGTGGCAGCAGAGCTATGCCGCATTATGGCTCGAACCATATTCGGAGCGGCCGCAGGAGCCGACACGCGTGTCGATTCGCAAATCAGACGACCGGTTCACGATCGAGCTGCGCGACCTGAAGGAAATGAAGGCGCTTGGCGAGCCGCCGGCCGTACTGGAGGATCGACTGATCGGGACATGGCGCGGCGAGTTCGGCACGCTGACCCTGACCGGCGATTCTCGGTATGTGTATTCGCCGAGCGCGCCGCCCCAGGCAACGCCGGCCGTGGTGGCCGGGCACCAGGGCGACTGGCGTATCGAGGACAAGATGTTGCTGCTGCTGCCCGACTCGCCGGCGATGGAGCCGATCGCATTGTCGGTGAGCGCGACGGGCGAGACGGCTGTGCTGCGGTCTTCGGCGGGACCTTTGCGGCGCGTTGCCTTTGCTCCCGTGGAGGGGTGATGACCAACATTGCCCGGGAGAAGGGATGAGTTGTCATGCCGGAGCTACCGGAGGTCGAGCGCGGACGCCGACTCGTTGAGCGCGTCGCCGTCGGCCGCACGATCGTCAAGGTGCGTTGTGCTCGCGACTCGATCGTCTTCGAGGACGCCGGTCCGGCCCGGATGCGAAAGGCGTTGCTCGGCCGGCGCGTGCTGGCGGCTCGTCGCCGCGGCAAGCATATCTGGTTCGAGCTCGATGAACGTCCCTGGCCGACGTTTCACTTCGGCATGACCGGTGCGTTTCACACCCCCGGAACAAAGCAACTCGAGCTCGCCAGCAGTTCGCTCAGAACCGACGACACCTGGCCGCCGCGGTTCGTCAAGATCCATCTATGGTTTGACGACGGCGGCGAGCTGGTGATGACGAACAAGCGGCGCCTGGGCCGGATCCGCTTGCGCGACGACCCGCAAAAAGAGCCGCCGATCAGTGTACTGGGGTTTGATCCCCTGCTCGATCTGCCTTCGCCGGAACGATTCGCCGAATTGTTATCAAAGCGCAGCGCGCTGATCAAAGCCCTGTTGCTGGACCAGTCCTTTGCCGCCGGCGTCGGGAACTGGATCGCTGACGAAGTGCTCTATCAGGCTCGAATCGACCCCCGGAGGCGCGCACACGAACTTGCGAGGCACGAGATTGATCGACTGCGCCGCAGACTGAAGTCCGTGATCGAAAAAGCGGTCGCGGTCAATGCTCGCAAAGATCGCTTTCCAAAGACGTGGCTTTTTCACTATCGCTGGGGTAAGAATGATGCAGCGGTGACGGCAAGAGGCGAGAAGATCGAGCACATTACCCTCGCCGGCCGTACGACGGCTTGGGTTCCGGAGGTACAGCGGTGAATCTGCGTTGGTTGTTGTTTGACTACGCGGACCCCCATTTGCCGTTGTCGTTTTGGAAGCGACAGAAACTGGCCTGGCGACCCATCCCGCTTCGGACACTTCCAGTATCAATCCGCTGGAGAAGGATCGTTTTTGGCCTGGGCACAGCCTTGCCAAGCGTTGTTGTGCTTCCCGTAGCCGTCCTAGCCATCGCAAACATAGAACTCCGGATCAGTAGGGTCGGACAGTTTGTCCCACTGTTGCTGCTACTCGCCGCGCCTACGTTCTGGATATGGGTATGCGCTCTGTACGGATTCGTTTTGCGAACGGAGCACTATCATCGAATCCGGCTGGAAGGCTTCGACATCTGTCTGAAATGTGGGTATTGGCTGCGCGGCCTGGGTGATGAGATCACGAACTGCCCGGAATGCGGCGCCGAGCGCGAGCCAATGCCGGGGGCCGGCGCGGAGGCGGAGCAACCACAGATGGACACAGATATACACAGATCATGAATTTACTTTTTCCTCGGTACGTTGATTCAGCGGTGCCGCTCACCAAGGTACAGCGCAAGATCGCGCGCGGCCGGACATGGTCGAAGTGGCGACTCAATAGGTGGAACCTTGCTATCTATTTCGCAACCTTTGGATGTCTCGCCGCAGTGCTTGGCCTTGCCATATTGTCCATCGTTCAGGTCATTATCTCGGTGATGCATGGCCTTGTGGCCATTCTATTCTTTAGTGCAGGCTGGGCCGTTGCTTCGTTGAGCTACCGCCTCCTTCAACATTTCCGGTTCGCTCCACATTATCGTCGAGCAGTGCGCGACCTTGGTATTGACGTGTGCGTTGGCTGCGGATATTGGTTACATGAACTTGACGATCAGATCAAGCAATGCCCCGAATGCGGATGGTCGCGATCATCCATCGCTGCGTCGGGTCGTGATCCCATTCCCTGGGATGCTGACGCACGTCGCACGCTAGCAGAGGTCGGCTACCAACCCTGCGGTGAGTGCGGGGCCCTTTGCAAGCGTCGCATGAAACACTGCCCCGAATGCGGCGCGAAGCGCGAGCCGATGACGGACCAAGCAACCACAGATGGACACAGCTAAACAGGGATCATGAGGGATTCGGATCGACCCGGACCTTCCTCGAAGACTCGTCAGGTCCGGCTTCGGGACTCGTCAGGTCCGGCTTCGGCTACAATCCACGGTTTCATATGCCTCAGGACTCGACCCTACTTTGCACATCCGCAACTTCTCCATCATCGCCCACATCGACCACGGCAAGAGCACGCTGGCGGACCGGCTGCTGCAACTGACAGAGGCCGTGTCCGAGCGGGAGGCGCGTGACCAACTGCTGGACACGATGGACCTGGAGCGTGAGCGTGGCATCACGATCAAGGCCTCAGCCGTCACCGTCCACCACACCTACCAGGGCGAGGACTATCAGCTGAACTTCATCGACACGCCCGGGCATGTGGACTTTGCCTACGAAGTCTCGCGAGCGCTGATCGCCTGTGAGGGGGCGTTGCTGGTCGTCGACGCCACGCAGGGCGTCGAGGCCCAGACGGTCGCCAACGCTTACCTGGCGATCAACAACGATCTGGAGCTGATTCCCGTTATCAACAAGATTGATCTTCCCACGGCTCGACCGGAAGAGATCGCCATGGAGATCGAGCAGGTGCTGGGGCTCCCGGCTGAGGATTGCATCTACTGTTCCGCTAAGACCGGCGAGGGCGTTCCCGAACTGCTGGATCATATTTGCCGCAAGCTCCCTCCACCACGCAAGCCCATCACGGACAAGACGCGGGCGTTAATCTTCGACAGTCACTACGACGACTACCGGGGCGTGATCGTGTACGTGCGCATCTTTGATGGATCACTGCGCGTCGGCGACAAGATCAGAATGATGGGCACGGGACGAACGTTTAGCGTCAACGAGCTGGGGCGCTACACGCCCGCCCAGGAGAAGGTCAAGGAACTCGGCCACGCTGAAGTCGGATACATGGTCTGCGCGATCAAGACATTGGACGACGTGCGCGTCGGCGACACGATTACGTTGGACACACATCCAGCCGCCGAAGCGCTGCCTGGATACGAAGAACCGAAGCAGATGGTGTTCTGTGAGTTCTTTCCGGCCACGACGACCGAGCCCTCGGGGAAGAAGGGCGAGTACGAAGCGCTTCGCGATGCGATCGAGAAGCTGCACCTCAATGATGCGAGCTTCACCTACGAGCCGACGCATTCTGATGCGCTGGGGTTCGGCTTCCGCTGCGGATTCCTCGGCCTCCTTCATATGGAGATTGTGCAGGAGCGCTTAGAGCGGGAAGGCGGGGTGGAGATCGTGCAGACGGCGCCGACGGTGAGTTACGAGATAGAATTGCGAGACGGGACGATGGTGGAAATCCACAATCCCGCTGATTTGCCGGACCTTTCCAAGGTCGTGTCGATCCGCGAGCCGATCGTGAAGCTGGAAATCATCTGCCCCACTGACAACATCGGCGACTTGATGAAGTTGTGCGACGGCCGGCGCGGCGCCTTCAAGTCTCAGCAGTTCATTTCACAAACGCGACAAATCCTCGATTACGAACTCCCGTTGGCGGAGATCATCTACGACTTCTACGACAAACTGAAATCCATCACGCGCGGGTACGGCACGATGGATTACGAGATCATCGGCTACCGGGCGGATCGCCTGGTCAAGGTGAATATCCTCGTCAACGATCAACCGGTCGAGGCCCTGAGCCTGATCTGTCATCGCCAGAATGCCGAGAAGCGCAGCCGGGCGATTCTGCAGAAGCTGCGCAAGCAGATCGCCAAACATCAATTTGAGATTGCATTGCAGGCGTCGATCGGCGGGAAGATCATCGCGCGCGAGACGATCAAGTCGCTCCGAAAGAACGTCACCGCCAAGTGCTACGGCGGGGATGTCACGCGAAAACGAAAGCTTCTTGAGAAACAAAAGAAGGGCAAGAAGCGTATGAAGACGGTCGGCTCGGTGAGCATCCCCCAGGAGGCGTTCCTGGCCGTGCTGGAACAGGGGGAATGACGACGGAGGTGTCCTGTCTTAGGTGGTAGGCTGATGGCCACGTATGAATAGCGGCGGTCGCTCACGCACAGGGCCGTCTGAATCGCGCATCAAACCCGAACAAGGGATCGCCATGAACTCAAACGAACGAATCGCAATCTACGGAGCGCTGGCCGTGCTGCTGGCCCTGAATCTGTCCACGATGTTGGGGCTCGGATCGCCCGGGGCGCTCGCTGACGCTACGTCCGTCGAGGATGAGCTTGGGCCGGCGGCGACGCTCACCCTGACGGACGAGGACGAGTCGCTGGTGCTGCGGAACACCGCGGGACGCCTGGCCTGGGCGGATAACGCGCATGGGCGAGCGTACAGCGTGGCCTTTATGGCCCCCGGCAAGGCGATGGAGCCGCTGCTCGAAGCCGACCAGCTCGTTGAAGAACGCCAAGCGCTGGACGACGAGCTGCGGACGAACGACCAGGAATTCCAGCGGCGGATCAAGGCCTACGAGCAGCAAAACGCTGGTGTCACGCCGGACGATCCGAGGGCGGCCGAGGTACAGCAGACGTATCAGGCGATGAGGGTGGAATACGAGCAGTGGCGAGCACAGGCGAACGCCCGCATGGGCCAGCTCACCGCAAGTCAGATCGAACAAGCCTACCGGGACATGGTGGCGGCGGTCGAGGTCGTCGCCGAGCGCAAGGGCATTGACATCGTCTACCGCTTCATTCCAACCGCGGACGAGTTCGGCGCCGTCAATCCACCGCAGGCCTATCTCGCCGCGGCACAGCGGCTGGCGCTGGTCTACCCCGACGCGCTCGACATCACCGACGCGGTCCTGGAGGAGCTGTCGGTCGAGACCGAATGAGGGTTGCGATCGAGCAGGTGCAATATCCGATTCGTCCTGCCTGCCCATTGATGAGGACCAACCGACCACCCGCTATGTCAATGTGCGATCGATCGCGATACGGAATTGTGAGATGAGTGAGTGCTTGACCTGATCCAGTGTTGGACAGGCGTCGCCGAGTTGTCGCTGCATGCTGGTAACGGTTCGGCCGACCAGTCCGCAGGGGACGATGAGATCAAAGTGGTCAAGGTTGGTTGTGACATTGAGCGCCAAGCCGTGCATCGACACCCAGCGCGAGACGCGCACCCCCATGGCACAAATCTTTTGAGGACTGCCACCCACCCACACGCCGGTGGCACATTTGTCGCGCTGCCCCTGGATCCCGAACTCAGCCAAGGTGTCGATGACGATCTGCTCCAGGAAGCGCATGTAGCCGTGGATGCGCAGCCGCAGGGCGTTCAAATCAAGAATGGGGTAGACGACGAGCTGGCCCGGGCCGTGGTAGGTGATGTCGCCGCCGCGGTCGGTTTGGGCAATCTCGATCCCGGCCCCGGCCAACTGCTCGTCCGTAGCCACCAGATGCCTGCGAGCGGTCTTGCGCCGACTGATGGTGATGACCGGCGGACGGTGCTCGACCAACACCAAATACCCCAACGATGCGCCCCGGGCCCGAGACTCAATCACCTCCTGCTGCAGCCCCTTTTGGAGCGCCAACGCCTCGGCATACGGCATCCGGCCGAGGTCCCGGACCGTGACGTCGATTCCAGTCATTTGTTGCGATTGAACCGTGGTCATGGACCTTCACCGTTGACTGCGAATAATCTCCGGAGCGCCGGGGATTCCGGGG
This sequence comes from Planctomycetota bacterium, assembly GCA_022571635.1. GTDB lineage: Bacteria > Planctomycetota > Phycisphaerae > Phycisphaerales > SM1A02 > JADFNO01. Next base: position 322 of record JACZXL010000141.1, on the reverse strand, counting down.
GCACCGGCCCAGGGCGCTTGTCGGATGACAACGCCGCCGGGATGAAGGATCATAGCGCCGATGTCGAATATTCATTCCACCGCGATTCTGGAAGGCGAGGTCAATCTGGCCGACGACGTTCAGCTCGGCCCCCACTGCGTGCTCGCGGGGCCAATCACCATCGGCCCCGGCACGCGGCTCATCGGCAACGTCTATCTTCAGGGGCCGCTGACCCTCGGGTCGAACAACACGATCTATCCGTTTGCGTGCTTGGGATTCGCGCCTCAGCACGCGCAGTTCGACCCCCAAACGCCGGGCAAGGGTCTGGTGATCGGCGACGACC
>JACZXL010000140.1 GCA_022571635.1 Planctomycetota bacterium | reverse complement strand
GGCTTGTTTGGGCGACTCACTCAATCGGCTCGCGGTTGGTCGAGCAGGCCTCGTGGTCGGAATACGATGCCTCGGCCGACTGAGCGAGCTGCTGGATGACCGATCCCCGCACAGACCAGATTGCCCGTGAGGCGGCTCGATTGATCGAGACCGGGCGGGCCGAATCCATCGACGACGCCATTCGCGCCGCGGCCCATGCACTGGGTTGCCACGATGCGCCGATGCCGGGCCCGGGGCGGGTCCGCCAACACGTCCAGGCGATGTCCATGCAGGCGATGGGGGATGAGGGCTACGCGCAGTCTGTTCGCAATGTCTGGGAGATCGCTGAGCAATTGATGACGGTGCTGCAGCAGGGCATGCCCGATGCGCCAGCACTGCTCGTCGGCCGGGCCGCCAAGGGTCAGATCGACGCGGGCGTCACGATCCACATTCGCATCTACACCAAATCATCGATTGGAGAGATCGCCCAGGTGCTGGCCGATTTCGATTACGACGAACCAGCGTTCGACACGGCTGAGACCAAATCGGGTCGGCTCGATCGGCTGCGCTTTGTGGAAGAGGGCATCGAGATTGTGCTGACGCGGTGTTTGCCGGAGATGCTCAAGGATGCGCAGGTTGATCTTTTCAAAGGTCACGCGATCGAAACGGCGACGCTCGACGAGCTGCGCGAACGGTTGAAGTGAGGGTTTAGCCGTCGCGGCCACGCGGCGTCGGTAGCGGGCTGGCGCTGACTTGCGGCATTTGGCGCACGACCCGCCGTAGCCGGCGGGGCTAAACCCACGCCGCGGCGCTGAACCGCACCGTTTAGCCGTCGCGGCCACGCGGCGATCTAATGGAATGAATATCCTTTATTATTATGAACCGCCGGATCGTCAAGCTCGTCGTTTTTCTCCTCCTCGGCGCGATCGTCAACGTCGCCGTGGCTTGGGGGTGTGCGGTGACATACTGGGATTGGAACGGTGGCGAGACGGTGCCGTACACGCCCGAGATCGCAAGAGAAATCTGTATGGGCATTAACCCGGTTGCCTCAGAAACGCCCGGCTCAGCATTTGAGGGATACGACCAGATTTCCTTCGGTCACCGTTTCTCAATTACTGTTGCTAACAGGGGGCAATCAAACCAGGTGTATGCGCACGTCGTCTGGGCGGGATGGCCGTGCGTTTCGATGGACGGAGCCTTTTGGCTTGCTCCTAACGTGGATGGCAAGAGATCACTTTGGGTTCTGCCGTGGGAACCGAACCACAACCAGCTTCTTATACCCTATCGCCCCATCTGGCCCGGCTTCGCTATCAACACGGCCTTCTACGCTGTGCTTCTATGGATGCTGTGGCGTAGCCCGTTTGTTGTTCGTCGCATCATCCGTCGCAAGCGCGGGCGGTGCATCAACTGCGGCTACGACCTGCGCGGAACTTCCGGGGTTAATTCCGGGGGCGGGGGCGGGGGCGTGTGTTCGGAGTGTGGGGCGCAAAGTGCGTAATGCCCGGCGATGACATCGCCGGCTTTGCAGTGGATCAGATGGCACCCGATGCCGGGTGCCACGCACAGCGAGCGCAGCGAGTCGTGCGTGCCGGTTGCGTATTGACGGTAGACACTGACGACTCCCTTCGGTCGCTGTCAGTGGCACCCGATTCTCGCATGGGACCCGGACCTTCCTCGCTCGCAAGGCTCGTTCGTCAGGTCCGGCTTCTTCCCCTCGATGCCTCGATGCCTCAATGCCTTGATGCCTTCTTCTACCCAATCCCCCCTTTCAGCGGAGGGCCGGCGCCGAACTTCGCTTTGAGCTTTCGCATCGCCGGATCGTCGGGCTTGAGCACCTCGGCTTCCTGTTCGTGCTTGACTGCGCGCAGTGAAAGACTGATGCGGCGCGTCTTGGCATCAACGTCGAGCACCTTGAGGGTGATGATCTCGTCGGGCTTGACGACCTGGGAGACTTTGTTGACGCGCTGGCCGGCCAACTGCGAAATGTGCAGGAGCCCTTCAACGCCGGGGGCAAGCTCGACGAACGCACCATACGGCATGATGCGGGTAACTCGGCCGGTGACGGTATCGCCGGCTGAGATGTCGGCAACTTTCGCGTCGTAGGGGTCGGCCAGGCATTGCTTCATGCCCAAGCCGATGCGCGGCGGATCGTGCTCGCGATCAATCTTGAGAATCTGGACGGTGACCTGTTGGCCTTCCTTGACGACTTCCGATGGATGCTTGAGGCGTTGGTAGGCAAGATCGGAGATGTGGATGAGCCCGTCCATTCCGCCGAGGTCGGCGAACGCGCCGTAGGGTTGGACGGCGGTGATGACCGCCGATCGTTGTTCGCCTTCCTTGAGTTCGTCCAGCAGTTTCTCGCGCAAGCGCGTGCGCTCGGCTTGGAGGGTCGAGCGGCGACTGAGAATGATGCGCCCGCGATTGCGGTCCAGCTCGATGATCTCGCAGGGCATCTTCTCGCCGACGAAGACGGAGAGATCGTCGATGTGGCGCAGATCGACTTGGCCGGCGGGCATGAAGGCTTTGTGTTGGGCGACCTCCATCTCCAGCCCGCCCTTGTTGGTGCCGGTGCAGCGCGCTTCGATGACTTGGCCGACGGCCATCGAGTCATACGCGGCTTTACGCACCGCCCCCTCGCGCGAGAGGATCAGTATCCCATCCTTGGCATCGAAGCGGTCGATGACGAACGGCAGCTTCTCTCCGACGGTGGGGGGCGTCTCGAACTGGTTGAGCGGGCAGACGCCTTGGGACTTCGGGCCGAACTCGACGAACACATCACCGCGGTGGATGGAGACGATGACGCCCGTTTTGAGTTCGAGCGGCTGGTGGCTCGCGTCGGGCCGAGGACGTTCCGCCATGTCGAGCATGTCCTCGAAGCTCATATCGCCCAGCGCCGCCTCGATCTCCGCTTGGAGCTTCGCGTCGAGGTCGGCGGAGCCTGGGGACCGTGATTTATCCTATCGGTGGTTCGGTCATGACTGCTCACATGCCGGTGAGTGTACTTCAAGCACCGGCAGTGTGACGTCAGCGCAGGCCAACACGCCCATCGTGCGGGTCGCGGTGACGTCGGTGACCTTGACCTGAACGACCGATCCGCGCGGGCGATCGGTCGGGACGTGGATCAGCGCGTAATGATCGCACCGCCCCGCGGCCAGGTTCGGATCGTCGCGGTCGCGCTGTTCGACAATCACGCGGACGGTGCGGCCAAGGAGCCGTCGGCGATAGCGGATCGACAATCCATCTGTGGGATCGTTTTCCATATCGATCAGCCGTCTCACGCGCGATTTGGTGGTCGGTGCATCGACGAACGAATCGGTCCATCTGGCGGCGGCGGTCCCGCGCTTGGGGCTGAAGGGAAACACGTGCATGTGGAGGTAGCCGACGCCCTGCGCAACCTGGAGCGTTTGGGCAAAATCCGCCTCGGTCTCGCCGGGGAAGCCGCAGATGATGTCGGTTGTGATAGCGGGTCCAAGCCCGTCGTTCGTCATCGCGCCGTTGACTCGGTCGATCATTTCGAGGTACGCGCCGATGCGGTACTGGCGGTTCATTCGGCGGAGCACGACGTCGGACCCGGATTGCAGCGGCAGATGCAGGTGGGGCACGATGACCGGCGCGTTGGCGACCATCGCGTCCAGCAACGGCTCCGTCACGTCGCCCGGCTCCATCGAGCTGAGCCGAAGCCGCGCCAGACCCGGAACCTGAGCGACGGCGTCGACCAGCTCCGCCAGCGGCTCACTGCCGGGCCGAGCCTGACGGCGGCGCAGGGCCGTCTCGTGCCCGTACGCCCCGATGAACACCCCAGTGAGGACGATCTCGCGGTGCCCCAGCTCCACTAACTGCCCGGCCTCAGCCACGGCATCGCGGACCGTTTTTGACCGCAGGGTCCTACGAATCTGGGGGATGATGCAGAAGGTGCAGCACGCGTCGCACCCATCCTGGATCTTCAGCTCGGCCCGAACGTGAGCAGAGGCGATCTGCTGGGGCGGCACAACCGTCAACGCGACAACCCCCGCGGCGGAACTACCTGCCCGGGGCCTGCGTATTGGCACCTGTGGGCGATGGCGACCGAGCCATTCGTCCAGTCGCTGGGCGAAGCGCTCAGGCATGGCGAGGCCGTCTTCCGTGTCGTGGCTGATCACCCGGTCGCGGCCGTTTGCCAGACCAGCCGCTTCCTCAGCGTTGGTAGCTGCGTAACAGCCGGTGACGAGGACCATCGGCTCAAGACCGTCGTGCATGGGGTCGTGCAAGTGATCATCCTGAGCGTGCTGAGCTCTATTGGATTGGCGTTTCAAGGCGCGCCGAAGCGCGTGGCGACTCTTGGCCGCGGCGGTGTTGGTCACGCTACAGCTATGGATGACCTCAACCTCGGCCCACTGCCCCGGTCCGGCCCGCTCCAGCCCCCGGTCGGCCAGCAGGCTCTCCAGCTCCCGTGCCTCGGCATGGTTGACGCGACAGCCCAGCGTCGTGAGTCGGTACTTCATTCGTCGTGGCCTCGGCGATCATGCTATCGGCCGGGTCTCGCCACGTCAGCCGGTCCGCCATCTCCGCTGGTCCCCGCCATTTTGCGTGTCCCGGACGGGGGTGCTTCGGTTATGATCCATCCGTTCGGAGCGGTGGGTGGACCGCCTCCCAGCGCCCGCGACTGGATGGTGGTGGAGAACGTCCGGTCCGCAGGTTTCTTTTCATGGAGATCTAGAGCACATGGCTAGTCAAAAGGCTGCCTGGGGGATGGAAGTCGGCGCACATGCCATCAAGGCCCTTCGGCTGGAGCGCGATGGCGACAAGGTCGCCGTCACCGACTTCGCGATCATTCCTCTGAAGCGGGTTCTGGCCACCCCGGACATCGACGAGGACGAGATTATTCGTCTTGCCCTGGGCCAGTTCATTAGTCAAAAGGCGTTGGAAGGCGAGCACCTGGTGATGTCCGTGCCGGGCCATGCCGCCTTCGCCCGCTTCGCCAAGCTGCCGCCCGTGGAGCCGAAGAAGGTTGCCGACATCGTCAAGTTCGAGGCGGTCCAGCAGATTCCCTTCCCGATCGACGAGGTCGAGTGGGACTACCAGACCTTCGTCAGTGCCGACTCGCCCGAGGTCGAGGTGGGGATCTTCGCCATCACTCGCGAGCGCGTGCAGCAGCGACTGAACCTCTATTCCGAGTTGGGCATCAGCCCCGAGGCGCTGACGCTCAGTCCCGTCGCCGTCTTCAACGCCATGTCATTCGACCACGATCTTCCCAGCCGCAAAGCGCCCGTCATCTACCTCGACATCGGCACCTACGCGACGGACGTGGTGATCGCCGACCGCGGCCGCTGCTGGATTCGAACCTTCCCGCTCGGCGGCACCCACTTCACCGAAGCGATCGCCCGCACGTTCAAGCTCGGGTATTCCAAAGCGGACAAGCTCAAGCAGGAGGCGGCCTCCAGCAAGTATGCCAAGCAGATCATGCAGGCCATGCGTCCGGTCTTTAGCGACCTGCTCCAGGACCTCCAACGATCGATCGGGTACTACCAGACGCTGCACCGGGAGGCTGAGCTGAAAACCATGGTCGGGATCGGCTCGACGTTCAAGATTCCCGGCCTACGAAAGTTCCTTGGCCAGCAACTGCAACTGAACGTCATCCGTCTGGACGAGTACAAGCAGATCTCGGTTGGCGGTCGGGACGCCGCGTCGTTCGCCCAGAACGCCGTGGGCATGGCGACCGCGTACGGACTGGCCTTGCAGGGTGTCGGGTTGGCTCAAATCGACGTCAACCTCGTGCCGGTTGACGCGCTGCGAGCTCAGCTGTGGCATGAGAAGACCAAGTGGTTCGCCGCCGCCGCGGCCATTGCCGTCGTTGGCGCGGGCATGATGCTCTATCGACCCATCGCCGACAACGGCGCCATGAGCCCCACGCCGCCTCCGGTCGTAGCCCGAGTGCTCAGTACCGGCGATCGACTCAAGCGTGAGTATGACGAACTCCAGACGACCGCCGATGTCGGGTTTGCCGCGGAAAACTTCCGACGGCTCGTCGACTACCGCGACATCTGGCCGTACCTGGTCCATGATGCGGCCGACGCCTTGGCTTCAACGAAGCCGCAGGCCGACTTGCTCGGCGGCGACCTCGACAAGATCCGCGCCATCAAACCTCAGGACCGACGGCTTGTGCGGCTGCGACACCTCGACGGCAACTACACTTTCGATGCCGCCGCTAAAACACGCACCATTCACGTCACGATGCAGGTCGAGCTGAGTCGTGATAGGCCGATTGAGTTCCTCAACACCACCGTCGCCCAATGGCTCCGTGACAATGCCGAGCGGCCGGGCGTGCCGTACCGGATCATTTCAGCTTCCGTCAGCTGCAACCCGGAGTTGTTGGAGACTTTCCGAGTGACCGACACGGGCGAGCAACTCATCGGCGGCGGCAAACCGTCCGGTGGAGGTGCCGGCGGACCACCCAAGAGACGCGACCGACCAACCGATCCATCGCAGTCGCCCCCCGGACCACCGGCAGCAGGTGGAGGCGGTTTCGGAATGGGCGGCGGCGGCGGCTTACCCGGTCGGCGTCAACGACCAGGCGAGAAGCAGAGGCCGCCGGGTTGGAATGTCGGGGGTACAGGTCCAGGTGGTGGAGCTGCCCCGCCTGCACGCAGCAATCCGCCTGGTGGAACGCGTCCCGGCACTCTTGGACGCCGAACAGGTCCACCCTCCGGTGACGGAGGATCGACCGACCGGCAATCGGCCGACCTCGATAAACTCGCCCCGCTGCCCGACCGGCCCAGCCTGTATCCCGCCGACTCAACGTACTTCCTCGTGCCCGTGACGTTCGAGATCGAGCTGATCACGCGGCCCGACGCCCCCGCTCCCCAGCAGACGGCCGGCGGCGGGGCACGTCGCAAAGGGGTCGGGTCATGAACGTTGTGCTGACCTGGGTCAAAGCGAACATCTTCATCGTTGGCTTTTGCGCGATCATGATCATCGCACCGGTCGCGATGTGGTTTGTCGCCGGCTCAATGAACGATGGAGTGCGCAAAGAAGTTGCAGCGCGCGCCAGCAAGATTCAGGACCTGGATCGTCATCGACAAGTCCTCGTGTCGATCGTGAACCCCGTGCCCGGCAACCAGCCGATCAGCGACAGCGTCGTGCTCAACCCTCGCCTGCTTGATCGGTTCCGGGTCACCACCGGGATCATTCGCGGCGATGCCGAGCGGATCCGTGAAGAGGCCGTACAGTTCAACCGCAAGCAGCGCGGTGTCTTGGTTCCGGACCTCTTCCCCGCTCCTCCGGCGCATCGACGCGAGACGTTGCCCTTCAAGATGCACCGGAGCCTCGTTGCGGCCTACGAGGAACTCCTGGACGAGGTCCAGGCCGGTTCTCCGCCGTCCGCTGACGAGGTCAGCGAAAACATCGAGGCGGCCCGAGAGCGACTCACCACACAAATCCTGCTGGACGATCTGACGCCTGAGGACGAGGCGTGGCTGGCTGAGCAGTTGGCCAATACGCGATTGTCGCAGTACGCCGACGCCGCCGCCGCGATTGGCCTCTACGCCTCGCTTGACCGGCTGCGCGTCCCCGGCGAGGGCAGTGTGCCTCCCCGCGCCGAAGGCCAGGGCCTCGTCGAGCTGTTCCAATGGCAATGGCAGTACTGGATCATTCAGGACATTCTGCTCGCACTGCACGAGGCCAACAAGGATTCCGCCTCCGTTCTCGATGCGCCCGCGAAACGCCTCGTCTCCATCGAGGTGTATGCCGACGCCGGTCATCGGGCATCCGGCTCCCCCCAGTCCGGCGGACGCGGCATGGGCATGGGGGCCCCCGGCCGATCGTCGGCCGACGCAGGATCGGCCAAGACCACAGACCCGGCCGTTGACCCTGCAAAAGAGGTCGCGCTGAACTTTGCCGCGTCGTTCACGGGGCGCACTACCAATCCGCTCTATGACGTCCGCTTGGTCAGTCTCGTGATCGTGGTTGACACCGCCCGAATGCCTGAAGTGTTCGATGCGCTCGCCCAGCGGAACTTCATCACGATTACCGACGCGGCCATCCAGCCGGTGGATCCGTTTAGCGCCCTCAAGGGCGGATACTTCTACGGCACGGCGCCCGCGTCGCACGTCACGCTCGAGCTTGAGACCATTTGGTTCCGCCAATGGACCGCCCAGTTCATGCCCGACGAGCTGAAACGGGCGCTCGGCGTCCCCGTCCCGACCACGCCCCCCGCCGGGTGAGACGCATCCTTTCGTGGAGACTCTTGAACACCGCACACGACGCCCCGGCATTGGAGTGAATTTTATGAAGACCAAGGGCATTACCGTCTGGGAACAGCACGCGGAGAAGTTTGTGCTCGGCCTCGCTGGACTGCTGTTTGTGGGTTTCACCGCAATACAGTTCATTGGTGACCCCAACGCGGTTCCGCACGGGGCGAAAACGATCGCCCCCTCCGAAGTCGACGGAATCTTGACCGAAGAGGCGGAAAACCTGCAACGGCAAATGGAATCCTCGGCGCCGGCTCCGATCGACCTGCCCGACCCTGTCCTCGGGACCGACGATCTGCTGAGGTCGCTCAACGGCCCCATCGGCCCGCGGCCGACGCTAGCGCTGGCCGACGCCAACCTTCTCCCGGAGTTTCGGGGTCGCATTGACGGCGGCGAACGCACATTCTACGAGCCTGTTGTTGCCGCCCCGAACCCCATCGTCGCCACCCAGACCACCGATACCCTCGCTGACGGTGTCGTCCAGGCGCATGAAGATCTCAAGGCCCTATTCCCAGACGAGAATCAGCCGCCCGACATCACCTTCGTCACCGTCTCCACCCTCTTCGACCGAGCCGAGCTGATGGCCCGTCTCCGCGGCGAGCATCTCATCGAGGGCGACGGCCTCTCCAAGATCCCCGGCACCTGGTTCAACGATCCGATCGAAATTCTCGACGTCGTCATCGAGCGGCAGACATTGGTCGATGGTAATTGGACTGAGCCGGCCACGCTCGACCAGATTCCCGGGCGGTTCACGCTCCGTCAACAACTGGACGAGGGAATCGACGGGACCGCCCGCAATGAAATCCTCGCCACCGTGAGCGATCCGAACGCCCAAACGGAGATCACTCAACCGGCGTTCTACGTCACACGCAACAACGAGTGGCTACCCGCTGAGCTCGACCTTGATCAAGGACAGTTCGTCGGTCAGGACGACGAGCCCGAAGATCCCGAGATTACCCGGATCAAAAGCAAACTCCGCCGCGAACACCGCCGAGAAGCGCAGATCGCTAGGAGGCTCGACGAGCTGGGTGGGCCTGTGGGGTCCGGTGAAGGTGGCGGCCCTGGCGGTCCACCAGGCGGAAGAGGTGGGGCCGGTGGCGACCGAGACCGTGGCGGCGGCCGAGGGGGTGGTGGACAAGCGCCGCCTGGACCCGGTGGTGGGGGCGATATGAGCGGCGGCGGCAACTTGCCCGGAAAAAGAGGCGGCGTGGAAGATCAGAAGAACAAAAAAATACGTCTTCGCCTCACCCGCGATCTTCACAAATTTCAAGCGCGCATCAAACGACTCGAACAGGATTTGAGGATTCTGGTCCCAGATGCGGTCGTTGACAACGAGGTCCAGGACGAGCAGGACAACGGCAAGATCGTCGTGTGGGGGCATGACCTCTTCGTCGAGCCGGG
>JACZXL010000352.1 GCA_022571635.1 Planctomycetota bacterium | reverse complement strand
AGGGCATGATCGAAGGCGAGGTGGACACCGCCATCGACGAGATCGAGGATCGGCGCTGCAAGCTGCCAATCGATGTTCTGGAGCGCACCGTCAACCGTCGGGGCTCGGCATGGTTCGAGGGCTGGATGGCGAGCTGTCCAGCGGCTGCCCGCCTGTTCCGATCGGCCGAGGAATCTCCCGTCCTCAGCAGTGGTTCTGCTATGGGGGGTGAATCGGTTGATCCGTAAGCTCGCGGCCGCGCTTTCGGGCTACTCCGGGCTCGTCTATCCGATATCAGGCGAGTCCGGAGAGGCCGCGACTCAGGCGCGGATCAGCGCCGCGCTCGCGCCCGATGATGTCTGGCACTTCGACGACGGAGACACCCAGGGATTCCTTGTCGTCACGCCCGCCTACAGCGCGCTGATCATCCGCGGCACTCAAGTTACCACAGCGTTTTCGATCGACGACATCACCCGAAACTTTAAGACCAAGCTGGTCGGCTGGGTTGGCCGAGGCAAGGCTCATGCCGGCTACGCCGAGGGGCTTGGAGCCGTATGGTCCGAGGTCCTCCCGCATCTCAAGCGAGCCCCTCGGCCCATCTACGTCGGCGGGCACTCGCTCGGTGGCGTGACCGTGACGCTGGCCGCGGCGCTGTTCGACTTCGACGCCTGCTACACCTTTGGGGCGCCCAAGCCGGGCGACGATGAGTTCTGGCAAAATCTGCTTTGCCCGGTCTACCGGTTCTGCCACGCCTGGGACATAGCCCCGACATGGCCGCCGCCGTTCATGGGTTTCAGCCAGGGCGGCGAGCGTTGGCAGATATCGCGTCCCGGCAGGGTCGTGCAAAGACGGGCCTATCCCTGGGAGTTGTTACCGCTGCCGATCGGCCCGCTTCGGGTGCTCGATCATCGAACCGATGAGTATACGAGGAAGTTGGAGACCGAGGATCCCGGCGATCTCCGCCGGCGGCGCAGTGGCCGTGGCCGTCGTTAGCTGCCAGGCTTGTCCTTACGGTCGGTCGAGCCTGGATTCCTAATCTCGCGGGCGAGCTCGCGGAACCAATAGGTTGTCGTGGTTGGGTGTTTGTCCGCCAGCTTTTCCAGGGCTTTCACAATCCGTTCCTCGAGTTCTGCGGTCTTGTCAGCCATTGGCGACCTCCAACAGCACATCGGCGTGGCACGGTTTGCCGTCCAGCCGGCACCAACACCCGAGGTTCTTCCCACGCAGCTTGCGGATATTCTTGATGGCGTATTTTAGCGCCGTGCGTTGCTCATCAGGCGATGGCTCCTTTGTGAGACAGATCAGGCCAGTCAAAAGATATCGGTATAGCTCGACGCACCTGGCGCGGGTGCCGTCGCGGCCGACAATGAACGGATTTCCCCAAGGCCCCGGTCGGGCGACGCTCACCGTGTTCGGCGGCATTCGCCAGCCCTTGGCGCGCGAAAGCTGGACGCGGATGGGGCGGTCAGCCATCGGGGTACTCTCTGATGCGAAGGTCGGTCGGCCACTCGGCCATGTCGCCGCCCTTGGGGTCGCGCAGCGGCCATTCGACGGTGTATCGGTGGCCGTCACGCGAGAGCACCTTGGCTTGCCGGGTTTCGGACATTCCGTTCACCCAGACACCGATCGTCTCGAGGTTTACCGGGAATTGCTTCGGCGACGTGCAGATTTCTCTTGGCCGCGGCCCCAACTGCTTGATGAACACCGGCACGCTCGCAGCGTGGCACTGTTTGATAATGTCGCGCATCCACGCAAGATTGCAGAGCCGGGCCCTGGGGCCGCTCTCGCCGCCGACGATGATCCAATCAAGAGTGCGGAAGCGACCGTCCAACGGGCGCATGTACCCTTCCGTCTTGGTCCGTTTGATTGCGGTCAGATCAATCGGTCCCAACAACGGCTCGCACGACAGAAACCGCACCGCTGCCGGGGTATTGAGCAGGTGCGGTATCCGCTCATCGGCGCGCTTCTGATCCTCGACCGAGGTGCCGACCCAGACATTCGGGAGGGGCCAATGTGCTGCGGCTATCGCACGTTCAGCGGTCAAGGGCCATCGGGTCGCAATCTGTGGATGCGACACGTACAGTTCCGCCAACCGCTCGCTGATTTCCCGTCCTTCACGGTTCTGTGACACATAATCCCGCATCCGCTCTGGCCGCTTCGTGAGCACCTGGAAGGTGTGCTGCGGGGCGAGCGCCATGACGGCGAAGATGCGGTCGATCCACTCGTCCGGCACGTCCTCGTGGAACAGGTCGGACATCGAGCAGACAAAGATGCGCCGGGGCTCCCGCCATCTGAGCGGCACCGTCAGCGTCGCCTCGTCGAACCGCACTTCCCCAGTCCAGACTGGCCCGGCCTTGCTCGGCTGTGTAAGAAATTCGTATTTTCGGGTATGGCGGAGCCTGCCGCCGGCAAGCCGCATAGCATAGCACTTGGTGCAGCCGGGCGAGACGACCGAGCAACCCGTGATCGGATTC
>JACZXL010000139.1 GCA_022571635.1 Planctomycetota bacterium | reverse complement strand
ACCGCTGACGATCGTCACGTTGCGCGCGGCCCGCGGTCGATACTCGCCCAGCTTCCACCCCGGCGTCCGCTACTGCGCGATGTACTGGTATTTCCTCGACGGCGTGTGGCTCGTGCTGTTCGCGACGCTGCTGTTAGGAACGTAGCAAAGCGCAGTTTCATGTCCGAGTCGGGCAGCTGTGTCGCCGTCGATCGGCGACGCAGCTGCGGGGAGTTGCGCAACACGTGAAGAAAAGCGGGCTGCGCCCGCTCCGGGGCGGGGACGCCCCGGCTCTGATTCGCAATCGTGCTTGACGGTGATACGTTGACGCGACGAGTTCGTGCGGAGCTTTTACGTGCCAGATCAGCCGCTTGCATTTCACATCACGTTCGGAACGTATGGCGCACGACTTCACGGCGATGCGCGGGGTACGGTCGACCGATCGATGAACAAGCCCGGTGATCCGATCATCGGACGAGATACCGACTGGGAACAGATTGAACGATCATTGCTCAGATTCCCGCCGGTCGTTCCGACCTCACAACAACGACAATTCGCCGAATCAATTATCCCGTCGATTTGCAATCGAGGCGGATGGCAATTTAACACGTGCGCTGCTCAGGACGACCATGTGCATGCGTTGCTCACGACCATGTCGGATGCGAAGACCGTCCGCCGTTTGCTCAAGCGATGGCTTGGACAGGCGTTGTCAGAGCGCTGGCCGTTGCCGCCTGAGGCGACGTGGTGGGCGGAAGGCGGGAGCGTGAAGTGGATCTGGGATCAGCAGTATTTCGAGAATGTGTTTTCGTACATTGAGAGACAACGCACGGACGAGAGCTAGAAAACCGAGCCGGGCTGTCCCCAGCCCGGGCAGCTGTGTCGCTGTCGATCGGCGACGCAGCTGCGGGGAGTTGCGCAACACGCGAAGAAAAGCGGGCTGCGCCCGCTCCGGGGCGGGGACGCCCCGGCTCTGATGATTATTGTGGCGACTTCACTGAACCGGCTTATCGTCCGGGTACATCGCGTGCCAGGCGAACCACATGGCGTAGCGGGTGATGACGTTGCCTCCGCTTGTGGACGCGACATGAACCGTGCGCGGATCGGTGGTGCAAACAAACTCGACATTAACGCCCCCAAGCGAGTCGGTCCACCGCCCGGCCGGATCGGCCCGCCCGGCAATCAGCGCCAGCGGGTACACGCGCCGCTCGTCTGGCGCCTCGACGATCAGCAGTCGTTCTTTCATCGCAAGCTCACCCTCCGGCGGCGGCGGATTGACCTCGAACCACAGTTCCTGGGAGAGAAAATAGTTCTCGTAGCTGGTTCCCTTGTATCGCTTGAACATCTTTGGATCCAGCGCCAGTACGGTGGTCTGCGGATGGAACGCGAGCCAATCTGCCCAGCGCGTCACTGACGCAGGCACAAGCGCCAGTTCACGTCCGGATTCGGCGGCAGGGCCGGCGATCGCACGACCCAGCAGTTGGCTCCACAGGCTCTCGCCCTGAGCGTCCGGCCGGCGATCAAACATCATCAGGTTCGAGTTATAGAGCAGTCCGCTGACACCGAACTCGAGCGTCTCGCCAGCCACCTCTCGTTCGAATACGACGATGCTGTCGCATAGCGGGTTGTAAGTGACGGCAATCGCCACGCCGCCGAGCGTGTCGTTGACGATTTCGTGACAATTCAGAACTAGAAGCGGGTAGGCGCGTGATTCACCGTTGATCTCGACGCCGATCACACGATCGGACGAAACGAGATACTTGCCATAGAGCTGGGCGTTGAGATCGGTAATCTCGTCGCCGTCGATAACGGGCGGATCGACGAGGGCTTGCAGCGCGTCCTTGCGCAGACCGCCGGCGACAATCTGATCCTGCGGTATAAGGCAGGTCGTGAGGTCAAAGCCGTAGCTGGCCACGTCGCCGTGCTTGCCGATGAGCGGAGGACGAATCTCTGTCCACCAAGATGAGTATCGCCAGCGTGCAGACGCCGGCCGCTACAAGCACCCATCCGCCGCTGCGGAAGGTGAACAAGCGCGGCTGGTGTGTTGGGCGGGGTGTCATCATTGCCCTGCGATGTCGTCGAGGTCGCTCGTGACCGCGGCAAGTACCCCAAGGTGTGGAACTTCGTTCCCGGTGGCGGCCGGTCCGCGGTCGATGACCATCAGGCAAAGCAAAGCGGGTAGATAGACGAGGCTGGCCACAAACACGCGACGCGCATTGGAATCGGAACGTTGCGCGTGCAGGCGTAGTCCCAGCCGAAGCATCCACAATCCCAGCGCGACGGAGCCGAACGTATAGAGCCAGCCCGCCAAGCCCGACAGTGCGGCCGCGACTCCCAAGGGAAGCAGCACAAGCGTCATGAGCACAACCACACGCCCGGTGAGGCGACCTGACGGATCGATCACCGGAAGCATGACGAACCCGCCGCGCTCGTAGTCTTTGCGATACAGCCACGCCAGCGCAAGAAAATGCGGAATCTGCCACACGAATAGCAACAGGGCGAGGATCCAAGCGCCATAGTCCAGCGTGCCGGTGGCGGCGACCCAGCCGATCATCGGCGGGATAGCCCCGCAGATCGCGCCCACCAGCGTGTTCAGACTCGTGCGGGTCTTCAGCGGCGTGTAGGCGAAGAGGTAAATGAGTAATGTCAGCAGCGCCAAGCCGGCCGCCGCAAGATTCACCATCACCATCAGGCCGGCTAGTCCGCCAAATGCCAGGAGCATGGCGAAGACGAAGCTGTGTGTGAGGCTCATCGCGCCCGAGGGAAGCGGTCGCGTGCAGGTGCGCGACATCAAGCCGTCGCGTCGAACCTCCGCCAGTTGATTAAACGCACTGGCCCCGCCGGCGGCGAGGGTTGTCCCCAGCACCGTCCACAGCAATCTCAGCCAGTCGATTGATCCCGCCGAAGCCATGATGAAACCCACTGCGGTCGTGACTACGACCAGTGCGCTGAGCCGGGCCTTGGTGAGCTGCATATACAGTGCGGGCAGGCGGCGAGTCAGCGAGCGTACACTGCTCGGCCGCGGGTCGTCAGCGAGCACGGCGTCGGGAAATGAAGATTGGAGGATAGAAGCAGGCACGGGCGGTGGTGTTTGTGATTTTCGTCACATAGTATATCGCTCCAATCGGATGGACGGGATCAATCGGGCCAAACGGCCGGCGGCAGGCGAGAACATGGCCAGTAAGCGTGGCGGCGACATTCTGACGATCGGCTTCGGTACGACCGTCGTGATGTGGGTGATCCTGTATGTCTCGGCCATACCGCCGGGCGTTGTCCCGCTGGGGCTGGCGGCGGTTGTTCTGGCGGGGTGGCTGTTCGCGGCTGGGTATGGGCTGGCGCGGAAAACGGGTCGCGGCTGGCGGGGCGGCGTAGGGCTGGGGCTGCTCGTAGCCGGCGTGAACCTGTTGATCCTGCTGAGCATGCTCGGCGGCGAGGAGCCGGGCGAGGTCGTCGTCGCCGGGCTGTGGTGGATCGGCGGGTTTCTGGCCGCGGCAGTTGGCCTGTGTACGCTCGGCGCAGCCGTGGGCGCGCGCTCGGCGCCGGCTGAACCGGCCCAAATCAATTGGACGATGCGGTTTGCCCTGCTCACGGCCGTGACGACACTGCTGATGATCATCGCCGGCGGGATCGTGACCGGACTCGAGGCCGGCATGGCCATCGAGGGCTGGCTCACTTCCGACGGTTACCTGATGGTCCTCTATCCATTGACGATGATGCAGCGCGACGTCGATTCGTTCGCTGAGCACGCGCATCGGCTGTGGGGTCTGCTGGTCGGTCTCACCACAATCGTGCTGGCGATCCAGGTATGGCGTGTCGATCGTCGCAGTTGGCTTCGCTGGCTTGTCATTGGTGCAGTGGCGGCTGTGATCATTCAGGGCGTGCTTGGCGGCACACGCGTCACTGAAAGCAGCACGCTCCTGGGCATCGTGCATGGCGTAGTCGCACAAGCGTTTTTCGCGCTGCTCATCGTGATCGCGATGGCGACATCAAAAACGTGGCTCAGCGGTGAGCAACCTTTTGTAGCCAAGACCGCCAAGACGGATCGAACCATCAGCGCCGTGTTGGTCGCGGCGATCTTGGTGCAGCTCACGCTCGGTACGGGGTTTCGTCATATTCAACCGCTACCGGACATTCCGCCCGGTCTGCGGATGGGCTTGTTGCACGGCCATTCTTTTGTCGGCTCGTTGCTGGTCCTGGCGCTGGTTCTGTTTTGCGGTGTGCGCGCCTGGGGGTTGTATGCGAATCAACGAACCATCAAGCGGGTTGGAAAGGGGATGATTCACACCGTCGGCTTGCAGGTGGTGCTTGGTATTGCCTCGTTCATCATCGTGCCTACTGAGGCGCGCCCGCAAGGCGAGGCGATCCCCACGCTGGAAGTTGTGGTGACGACGGCTCACCAGGCGGTCGGGGCCATACTCCTGGCGATGGCCGTGATGTACGCCGTTTGGGTGCGGCGACTGTTGACGGAGGCGTGAGCGATGATCGCGGCGACGATTCTGGCGCAAAGCGACGCTGCCTCATCGGGGTCCGGGCTGGGTCTGGACAATCTGTTCTTGTGGACCGTCCTTGTCGTCATTGTCGCGTCAATGCTTGGGGCCGTTATTCGTCGACGACAGCGTGACAAATGCCTGAAGCTGCTGAACGATCATCATGTGACGCTTTTGACCACAGGCGGTCAGGTACTTTGGGGTGATCTGGTCGTTTACAGTCAGGGACTCGAGGTGCGCTTCGACGCACCGTACCAAACCCGGCGGGGGTTGACCAAGACCAGCGCCATGCTGTTCGATGATGAGCTGGGCCAATGTCTGGCGCTGTGCAGGATTGAAGAGGCGCTGACCTCCGACGAGCGCCGTGTTCGGAGGCGTCAGATTCGTCGCAGCTTCAACCCCGGGCCGTGGCGGCGGTCATGGCGATGGGTTCGAAATGTGGTCAATACCCTGCGCGACGCGCTGACCCAGGTCATGGGCATGTTTGCCGGAAAAGTGGGCAAGGGCGGTATGGTCGGCGGCGTGGTCAAGACCCAACGCACAAAGATCGATGACCTCAGTAAGACGCTGGTCGGCGCGGCGGGCAACGCCTATGAGCCCATGCTCGAGCGCCACATCGGTCGGCCGGTGATTCTCGAATTGGTCGGACTCGGTTCGGAGGCCGGCGCGGTGTGTGAAATCCCGGGTTTTCTCGTGGATTACTCCGAACGTTTCGTGGCCGTCTTCAACGTGGACCATGAACCGCTGGAAGAGTTCCAACTTGAGTTGACCGAATCCGTGCAGCGTGAAGGCGTGAAGCTCGACGTGCTGGATGACAAGATCGTTGTCACCGCAACGGGCGAGGACACGATCGTCGTCCGCAGCATGAAGAGCGGCTCGGCGACCACGGATCTGGGGATTGTCTTGGTCGGCGGCAGTTCCGTTCGGCTGACTCGACCGCGCGGCGAATCGGTGACGCTTCATCTGCAGCGGACCCGTCACATCGATATCGTGTGCCCGCGCTCCATCGCCCGTGTTCGGTATGCCGGTGATTCAGCGACCAAGGGGCGACGCGATTGGGCGGGGGCGGCGCCGCAGGAGGACGATGCGGCCGGAGCGACGCAGCGGCCACAGTAAGCCGGACGCCGGCTCAGGTTGTGTCAAGGCGCTGCGTCCTGGGGCGTGGATGTCGCGTACTGGGGGTGGTGCGTGTCGAAGACGGCGCGCAGCTCCTGGTGAATACGCTGCCCCAGCGCCCGGTCTGCGACGTTCCCGTGATTGCGCCCTTCAAGAATCTCGACCACAGCATCGCTTCCAAGCTCATCAAGCGTCTGTTTGAGTAACCGAACCGCGCCTTCCAGATAGAACGTATCTTTCTCGCCGGCAAAGATACGCAGCTTGCCCGTGAGTTTCGATTCAAGCGTGGGCCAATTCTCTTTGAGTACGAGACCGATGTCGTATTTCCTCCAGGCATTGGCAACGTCCGTATTCACTTCGCCAGTCTCTCGGCCGTACAGTGGCATTGGTTTGCCATCGGGTCCGCGCGGACTGAACACGGCTTCAAAGGAATACAGTTGTCCACCGGGGCCTTGCACGACTTCCATCTTCGCGAAGTCGTCATACCAAAGCATCGGCTTGTCGCCGCGGCGCGCAATCGCCCTGCGGTTTCCGGTCTCGTCCACGTACATGTTCTCGCCGGTCTGGTAGAGGTTGATGCGCTGGAAATCGCGGAAATCAACGGGGTCGGGCACAATCGACCACACGCCGCCGAAAACGTCGGCATACGTCACCTGCAACCACAGACTCGACCAACCGCCCGATGATGCGCCAGTGAGAAACCGACCGGTCGGTTGCGCCACGATGCGGAACTCGCGTTCAAGATGGGGAATCATCTCCTCGATGAGCGCCTGACCGCGCGGGCCGTTGTTGGCTGAGTCTGCGAAGACGTGGTGACCCGTGAGGCATCTCGGGTTGAGTCCGATCGTGACGATTCCGGCGTCATCAGAGCGGATCAACCGCTGCCCCCATCGAACTGCCCCTCGATGATCCCCACCAAAGCCGGGAATTACATAGAGAGCTGGATAGCGCCGCGAAGGATTATCGTGATACCCCTGAGGCAGCGCGACCGCTGCCTCCATGAACATGTCACGACCGTAGAATTCACTGAGCAGTTCGCTTCGGATACATACGAATTTGAGTTGATCGGTATCAACGTAGGCTCGCGACGGTCGGACAACTTGATCGATGAACAATCGCAGCTCGCCGGTTGAGGCGCCGTCGAGTTGCTTTCCAACGACTTCGCTGTAAGCGGTGCCCGGGCCACGTCCAATTGAAGGCGAATCGAGATTTCGCCGCATCACCGCTTGGATCCCGTAGTCCTGCTTATCCAGTTCATTGATCGGCCGTGGAAAACTCAGCGCCGAGTCGTTGAAGGCGAGCGGCGTGCCAGGTTTCCAATCCTCGACGTCCACTGCGAAGAAAGGTTGAGTATTGAACCACGAGGGCCCGAATCGTGGCTCGATCCTGCCGCTGCCGAGCATGACGTACACGCGGCCGGAGAATGAGTCGGTAATCGCAGCGTCATAGGTGACCGTGAATTGGAGTGGCGCCGGCTCTTGTGCTGTTGCGGGTGCGACAACGAAAAAACATGCGGCGACCAGCCGGATCGTAACTCGGTGAAGACTCATGATGTTCCTTTGCGTATCGATGGAACAGATCGTAGTAAGAGAATCCCATGGATTGCTATCCATGGGCGTCTGCATCCGCTTGCGGCTTCGCGGTCTATTCTGTTTGGAGTGTAGGCTTAAGTGCCTCTTCCAGGGCCAATAGCGCGTACGCCGTCGCCATCACGGGCTCGCCTTCGAGCCAGCGGTCCGCGGTGTTCTTCCAACTGCCATCTTCGCGCTGGCGTGTTGCGATCGCATCGATGAGCTCCTCGCGCCAGTTGTGCGCCACGTCATCGACGTCAGTGATCACGTCCTGCTGGGCGACGCGAAGGGCGCGCGACATCGTGTGGTAGTAGTAGTACAGCCCTTGCTGACCCAAACCGGGGTTCTCATCGAATGTCCAGTGTTTGCGGATCCAATCGAAGGCGGCGCGGACACGCACATCATCCGGCGAGAGACCCGCATACAACATGCTCTTGAAACCGGCATAAGTCATCGAGCCGTAGCTGCGCAGACTGCGCGGCTGGCCGGCGGGGACGATCTCGCCGTAGCGACCTTCGCCGGCGGCTTGGCTGGCGAACGATTCGCCGCCGTTGGCCGGCGTATACACGAATCCGCCGTCGTTGCCCGACCATTCAGCCTTGTTCGTCGCTTTGAGATTCTGTGCTCGCGAGATGAATGCAAGCGCCCGTTGAACGGCCGGTTCGTCGGGACTCATCCCGGCCTCGTACAGCGCATCGAGCATCGTCTGGGTGTTGGAAACATCGGGTCGACCCCGGTTGCCGTAGCCCGCCCCGCCGAACCAGTCCTGCTTGGCGGTCAGTCCTTCGGTCTGGTCCCACTGCTTGATGACCAGCCAGTGCGTCGCGTCGTGGATCTCATCGTGGAAATCCTGCTCGTCGGCGCCGGCCAGGGCCATGACCACGACGGACGTGACATAGTTGGTCAGCGCGCCGCCTTCGAATGAGCCGTCCTCGTTCTGGGCCGAGCGCATGAAACGGATCGCCCGGTGGAAGGCTGCATCGTTGATCGCCTGCGGCTGCGCCTGGATGATCGCTTTCGCGGCGAGCGCGGTCACGGCCACCGCGATCGGCGAAGGTTTGTCCGGCTGATCGGTCGGAGCGGCTTGTGTATCGGTCAACCATCCGCCGTCCTGGTTCTGCGCGGAGCGTAGATAGGCCAGACCGCGGGCGAGCGCTTGCTGGGCTTTGTCCCAATGCCCGCCGCTGATGGGAACCTGCTGCGGCTGCTGCGCGATGCGAAACTGCGGCGGCATGGGCAGGATCAACTGCTGCGGCAGCGGCGGCGGGTCATATTCGGTGAGCTTGCTCGGATCGATGCGCGGATCGAGCGGCTGCTTGGGCGGCTGATAGACGCTGCCGCTGGGACGCTCGGCCGTATCCTGCTGCATGGCCCCAAGGATGAGCCCCGAGGCGATCAACAAACCCAGCGCAGCACATTGCCTTGCAATCATGATCAAGAGTTCCCAAGAATCGGGCGTTTCACGGCCCGGAATCATAGCGCTGAGCGATGCTCCATGGATCAGTCCAGTTGGATCGACTCGCGAGAGCTGACCACCTCGCACAGCACGTTTCTCTGCTCATTATGGACGAGAAGTTCCGGCCACAAGTGATCAAGCATGTTTCGGTTATCAACGGGCATGAAGGAGTACTGCCGAGTCCACCACTTGTGATGTGGCAGCACCTTCCCGGATGTTGAGCGCGGCGGCGCGTCGCCGGCGAGCACCGTCAGCTTGCGGCTCAGCGCTCCTTTGATCAGCTGCACCATTTGCGGGATATCGCGCCCTTCGTCACAGCGAAGCAGAACATGGACGTGGTCCACGGTCACGACAACCACGAGCCGCTCGAACCGGCGCAGCTCAGCGATGCGCTTGAGGTCCTCAGCCACACCGCGGCGCTGATGACTATCGAGGCGAACGGCCGGCCAGGGTGCGTGTTTGGGATGGCGGGCGGCGTCGATCGGGAGCGGCTCGGGGATCAAGCCGGCCGATTGTTCGGGCGCCGGGTCGATACGACCCCTGCCTTGATAGGGGAACCACGTGCCATAGGCCGGCCACGTGAGCAAACCAACCATCCCTAAGTATATGAGGCGTGTGAGGCGCGACCGCCCTTGGCGGCGAAGTTTGCCCGCCGGGGCGCTGGTCAATCGGGCCTCATCCGGTCATCATGGTGAGAAGCATGATTCAGCCACGTTCCAACGTCCCCAAGACAAACGATCCCAAGGAATACGACCTGGAGGAATCGACCTTGGTGGGTCCGCCCCTACCCGGGGAGGTCATCGCATCGGAGACCGTCGATCAGCTCATCGACATCTTGGCGGCCGAGCTGGTCGCTGCTGCGGTCATTTGTGTTCGCCAGTTCGGCGAGTTTCATCTGGCCTTATCCGGCGGCAACACGCCGCAGCCTCTCTATGAACGACTCATGTATGACCCGAATTGCCGGAATCTGCCTTGGGCGCACACGCACCTGTGGCTGGTTGATGAGCGCTGTGTCCCCCTTGATGATGAACGTTCCAACTTCAAAATGATCGACGAGACAATCGTCACGCACTCGGGGATTCCAACTGACCAGGTCCACCCGATCTCGGC
>JACZXL010000138.1:4628-9802 GCA_022571635.1 Planctomycetota bacterium | reverse complement strand
GGCGTAGGCGGTCCAGTAGGCGGCGTATTCGATCCGCTCGGCCAGACCATCGGCGAATGAGCTGAGCGGGGCGAGGGCTTGTTCGATCTGCTCGGTCTTCGTCTGCACCTCGCCGGTCGAGGCCAGTTCCACGAAGCGGGTCTCACTGATTATCTCCGTTTGGCCCAGGGCCGAGGCGCGCTGCAGCCACATCTCGCGGATTCGATTGAGTTCCCGGCCGAACATCCAGTCCGACAACATCCCCATCAGAAAGATGCCGAGCGTTGTACAGAGGGTCAGGACCTGTCCGAGGCGTGTCGAGGCGGCGATGGCGATCGCGGTGAGCACGAGGATGGCCATCATGATTGACGTCAGGGCCAGCCACAGTTGCCCGTCGAACGACACGGAAATCGGCTGAACGGTGAAGCCGGTATCAAACATGAGGGAGAAGAGGTAAGCCAGGCCGGCCAGGGGAGTCACCAAGCAGATCACGGTGCTCGAGAAGACTTTGCCGTAGAAGTAGTTGCACCACAGCGCCGCGGCGACGCCCAGCCCCCCGGCCCCGACGCCGAACACGATCACGGGCAGGTGGATCGGCTGGCGGACGGTCTCGAGCACGCCGTGCATCTCCACGAGCAGGAAGACGAAGCTGAGGTAGACCGTGGCGAGGACCAGAGCCCCGGCCACGCCGAGGAACTTTCCGAGCACGAAGACCGGCCGAGCCACCGGCTTGGAGATCACGGTCAGTGCCGTGAGGTTCTCAATCTCGCGATTCAGGACGTTGGTGGCGATGAAGGCGGCGAGGA
This sequence comes from Planctomycetota bacterium, assembly GCA_022571635.1. GTDB lineage: Bacteria > Planctomycetota > Phycisphaerae > Phycisphaerales > SM1A02 > JADFNO01. The sequence goes on along the minus strand of JACZXL010000138.1, from coordinate 9,017 downwards.
GGGTCCCGCAGAGGAACACCGTGGACAGACCCAGGTCGACCATCATCCGCTGGTCGTCCTCCATCGTGAAACCGGCCAGGAGGTTGCAGAAGATCAGGCCGATCGTGGCCACCACCAGCATCACGAGCAAGATCGGCTGCCGGATGCTCTCGAAGAAGGTGTTGCGGATGATCGCGAGGGTTTGGCCGAACATGGGTCGAGTCGAATGGGTCTGCGCGTTGGCGGAGCCTACCGCCCAGGAGCCGGACTGACCAGCCGCGCCGCAGCGGTAGGGAAGTCGGCCCGGAAATGGAGATTTTTTCAGGCGAAGCTGCGAACCGCGGCTGGCCGATCCTACGTACTTCAACCGACTGCGGTTCGTTACGAGAGGTCTGCGCGAAGCGAGCCCGCCGATACCTGCTATGCTTTCCGACCCGGCTGCGGCGGCCTGGCGGGGGCGGGGAGCGGATCGACACTGATCATTTCTCTTCGCGGGCAGACACAGACAGGTCGAAGCCAACATGAGAATCGACCACCACGCCTACCGAAAAGCCACCCGGGTCGCCGGGTTCGGGTTCCTGCTTCAGGCCCTCGCGGCTATCACCATCCTCGTTTTTGCCTTGGGGCTGTTCGGGAGCCTGGCTCGGGACCTCGTTCTCGAATTCGCCGCCATCTACCTCTTCGGCGGGCTGTTTGTGTGGCTGAGCCTCATCGCTGTGTTCTACCAGCACACGCAGGAACGGCTCGAGTCGCTCGAGGACGACGAGCTGGCGGCTGAACAGGCTACGACCGGATCACTGTTTGACACCGGCCGGGAGCACGAGAAGGTTGCCGTCCGACGCCTGCGACTCATGCACAAGTGGCTGATGCCGGCCGTCAGCCTGCTCGTGGTGGCGTACCTCAGCCTCGCGGCGTGGGGCATGCTGCGGTATTTGGATCGATTGGACGCCTCGGCCGGTGAGGGTGATTTCCTCCTGACCGGCGCGCTGGGGTGGGCCGTCGCCATTTGTCTGGCCTTCGCCGCCGTCTGCTTCGTCGTCTCCCGCTTCGTGGCCGGCATGGCCAAGCAGACCGCGTGGCAGAATCTCCGCGGCGGCGCCGGGTACATGGTCGGCAACGCGATCGTGCTCATGGCCGTCGCCGTCGGCATCATCTTCCGATACTTCGAGAACGACCAGGTCATCGGGTTCATGGCCTACGCCATACCCATAGGCATGATCGTCCTGGCCATCGAGATCGTTCTGAATTTCATCCTCAATCTCTACCGACCGCGGATTCCCGGCGAGGTGCGCAGACCGGCTTTCGACTCCAGAATCCTCAGCCTCCTCTCCGCGCCCGACGCACTCGTGAAGTCGATCAACGACGCCGTCAACTACCAGTTCGGCTTCGATATCACCAGCTCGTGGGGCTACCAACTCCTGCTGCGGAGCTTCGCCTGGCTGCTTGCGTTCGGCGTGATCGCGATCGTCGTCCTGGACACCATGGTCGTGGTGGAGCCCCATCAGCAAGCCATCAAGCTGAGTTGGGGGCGGGTCGTCGGTGATGACGTCTACCACTCGGGCATCATGTGGAAATGGCCTTGGCCGGTACAGTCTGCGGCGATCTACGACGTCAGCCGTATCCGCGAGTTGCCGCTGACCATCCAACGCATCAACCCTCCGGATGTTGACGATTGGGCCGCAGCTGCGCCGCGCACCGTGGGGGACATCGAGCCGTTCCTCGTGAGCGCATCCCGTAGTACCGCCATCGCGCCTGATCGGGAGCAAGCCCCGGCGTTGAGGGACGAAGCCGAAGCGTCACCGGAGCCGACCGAGAAACCGATGGGCGAGCTGTTCTCGCTCGTGGATGCCGAGATCACGCTTCAATACCGCATCAAACCTGACGGGTTGCGCGACTATCTGAACTTTACGACAGAGTTCCGCGGTCGCCGTCAGCGACTGACCATGCGCGATCGCGCGCTGAAAGCGCTTGCCCTGCGCGAGATCACCCAGCATTTGTCGCGATTGTCGATGGAGCAAGTCATCAGCCGCGGGGATACCAACCTCGCTCGGCAGTTGCACGACAGGATTCAATCGACGTTCGACAAGCATGAGACCGGCGTGTTGGTGGTGGCGGTCAATCTCCCCATGCTCCGACCGTCGGGCGATGCCGGCAAGTACTTTGAAGAGTTCGCCATCGCCAAACACCAGCGCCGTGAGACGGTTGCGGAAATGAAAGCCGAAGAGGCGCGAACGTTCATGATCTTGTTGGGTGACCTCAACCGGCGCGATGAGATCTTCGCCCAGTTCGACACGTGGGATCAACTCAGGCGGGATCCCGACGTCGATGCGGACACGGTGCTCGAGCAACGAATCGTCGTCGAGCGACTGCTCGCAGAGGCGGGCGGCGATCTGTCGCAAATGATCGATCAGGCCGAAGCGGCGCGCTGGGTCACGCTCATGGAAGCGCGCGCCAAGGCCTTCAAGCATCAGGGCAAGCTCGCCTCCTATCGGGTCGCGCCCGAACTGTTCATGCAGCGTGAAATCATGAACGTCCTGGCCGGGGCGCTTGCCAATCGCCGAAAATACTTTGTCATCGGCGTTGAACCGGACCGGATCAAGATCGATATCGATATGCAGGACATGCCCTCGATGTTCACCACGACCCGCCTGGGCGCCGACGAAGGAAAGTCCAACTAATGAAAAAGACAATGGCCGTTCTTATCGGTGCGGGCTTGCTGGTGCTGCTGGTTTTGTTCAGCTCCACCTACACCGTGCGCTACCACGAGTTGGCGATCAAGACGAGGTTCGGAAAAATTCACGACGACTCCGTACAGACGGAGGCGGGGCTGCACTTTCAGCTGCCTCTGTTTGCCGAGCACGTCCAGAAGTACGACACGCGGCTGCAATTGCTGGAGTCGCCGCTGCGCACCGTGGCCACGGCCGACGATCAGCAGGTCATGGTTCGAGCGTACCTGCTGTGGAAGGTGGACGCCGACAAGGCGATCGAGTTCTACGAGAGCTTCAACTCCATCGTCAACGCGAATGATCTTCTCAAGGACCGCCTCAACACCGCGCTGGAGCAGAGAATCAAGACGTACGCCTTCGACGCGCTGGTGGGCGAGCAGAGCCGACTCCCCGACGCCGAGGCCGCGGTGCTTGCTGATCTCGCGTCCCTCACGGCTCTTGGCGTCGATCCGGTCTCCGTCGGGATCAGCCAGGTTGTGCTGCCGGCAAAGACGACCAGCGCCGTTCTGAATCGCATGCAAGTGAGCCGGGATGCCCTCGCTGCCGTCGAACGAGAGAAGGGTAGGGCCGAGGCGCTTGGCATTGAGTCCGAGGCCAAAACCATTGTCGACAAGTTGCTGGCCTTCGCCAACCAACGCGCTGAAGAAATCCGGGCCGCCGCGGACGAGACCGCAGCCGAGTATCTCGCAGAGATGCGCGAAGATGTGCAGTTGGCCGTATTCCTTCTTTGGCTCGATACGCTTCAAGCTTCGCTGCAGGAGAATACGACGCTTTTCTTCACGGATGAGTTTGCGCCGTGGCACATGCTCAACTCGACGGGTCTCGGCGACGCGGGCCCAATCCCTCAGCCGAAACAGACCTACACCGGACCGGTGGCGGCTGATCGGCCACGCGGCGACCAACCCACCGCAGAGGCTCAGACCGAGCAGACGCCGCACGCCGCTGAAGGGGAGGGTTCCTAAACAATGGCCGACACTTCGGATCAAAACTTTGAGCCCCTAGGCCCCGATTCGTTTGAGGATCGCGACCCGCTCCTTGACCAAGAGGAGCCAACGGAGGAGTCGCTGCCTCGACGGGCCGCCTCCGCCCAGTTTGTCGTGGATGCGCAGGTGGGCTCGGCGGCGGCGATGCGCGAAGCCATGGACCCGGCCAATCAATCGTTGGCCGACGCACTGCGTCTGTCCTTCCGGGTCCTCCTGTTGGTCATACTCGTGCTTCTGGTTCTCTTCCCCATGTCCGCCTTCCAGATCGTCAAGGAGGGCCACAGCGGCGTGATGCTCCGGTGGGGCCGAGTCGTCCCCGTCGGTGATTCGGATGAACTGGACCCCGGTCCGCACTGGGCGATCTGGCCGTATCCCGCAGGGGAGTTCGTGATCTTCGACATTGACGATCGCGAGGTGGATATGCGGCGCAAATTCGTCGACGCGGCGGGGGGCGAGAGCATGGTGGAGCCGTTCTGGCCCGTTATCCCCCCGAACATGAGTCGTCAGGAGTTCATCGACTCAGCGCAGCCGCGCACGGCATTTCGTCCGGGTCAGGACGGATCGGTGCTGACCCGAGACGGTGACCTCGCCCATCTGAGAATCACGGCCGAGTACGACATCGATAATCCCAAGCAGTTTGTCAAGACGCTCAGCCTTGACGATGCGCAGCGCGTTGTCGCCTTGGTCGTGCAACGGGCGGT
>JACZXL010000138.1:0-4528 GCA_022571635.1 Planctomycetota bacterium | reverse complement strand
GTCCACGTCATGGCCGGCGCCAGCCTAGAGGACTTGATCGACTATCCCGAGGACATCCGGGAGCGTGTGCAGCGGCACGCCCAGGCGGCGCTCGATCTGATCGACTGCGGCATCGCGGTGGAAAAGATCACCCTGCCCGAGATCAGCCCACCGATGGCGATGGCGCGAATCTTCGGCAATCTTCAGAGCGCCCGAGAGGAAGCCAAGGAGATGGTGGAGAAGACTCGCAGCGAGATGGATAATGCACTGGTCGCAGCCGGCGGACCGAACTATCGCGATCTTGTGCGACTCATCGATCGTTACGAAGAAGCCGAACAGCGCGCCGATAGCGAGGGGGCGGACGAGTTGCTCAGCCAGATCAACGCGTTCTTGGAGAGCGACCGCGTCGAGGGTGATCTAAAGAAGGTTATCGAAAGCGCCGGCGCTCATGAGTCCGACATCGATTCGACGCTGGGCAGCGAGGTGAGGCGCTTCAAGAGTGCGCTGCTGGAGTATCGCGACAATCCCGTTTTGGCCGTCAGCCGGCGCTTGATGCAAGCGCGCAAGACAATCCTCGGCCGGGACGATGTTGAAGTCATGCACATGCCGAACGGAATCGGCTCGATCCTACTGAGGATCAAGAGTCTGGAGAGCATCGCGCAGATCCGCCAGGACGCCGAGCTGGATCGCAGGGAGCTTGAATCCGACCGGGGAGTAGCGGGTCGTCGTAAACCGTTCTTCAATCGGCCGCAGGACTACGAACTCGACAAGGCGAACCCGCTGCTGTACGTCGATGACGAGGGCAAAGTCCGTCCGCGCGGCTCCGGCCGTTAGCGGCGACGACGGATGCACACATGATGATCGTCTCAAAGAACTCCTACAATGTGGTCGAGGCCGTCGGGCTTTCCAAGGTCTTCAAGGACTTCTGGCTGCGCACCAAGGCCCGCGCCGTCGACAACGTCACCTTCGAGATCCGAGCCCACGAAATCTTCGGACTGCTCGGACCCAACGGCTCCGGCAAGAGCACGATCATCAAGATCATCCTCGGCTTGTTGCACAAGACACGCGGTCGGATCAGCGTCTTCGGCCGGTCCCCGTCCGAAGTCAATATCAAGAAGCGAATCGGATTCCTCCCCGAGGAGTCCTACTTGTACCGCTTCCTGAATCCGCAGGAGACGTTGGACTATTACGGCAAGCTGTTCGGATTGGATCGTCGAACCCGTCAAAGGCGCATCGGCGAATTGCTGGATATGCTGGGCCTGACCCATGTCGCCCATCGACCGATCGGAGAGTTCTCCAAGGGCATGACGCGGCGGATCGGGATCGCCCAGGCCCTCATCAACGACCCGGACTTCCTGATCCTCGACGAGCCCACCTCCGGGCTCGATCCCATCGGCACCCGCCAGGTCAAGGACCTGATTATCGAGATGGGCAAGCGCGGCAAGACCGTGCTGCTCAGCTCCCACTTGTTGGCCGATGTCGAGGACGTCTGCGACCGCATGGTCATGTTGTACGGCGGCAAGATCCGCGCCCAGGGGACGGTGGACGAGCTGTTGTCCGACACCGAGCGCACCGTCATTTACACGTCGCGCCTCGCCCCCGAGACCATCTCCAAGGTTGAAAAGGTGATCGAGCAGGCTGAGGGAAAGTGCATCGACAAGGTCGAGGTCCCGCGCCAGCGACTGGAGCACTTCTTCATGGAGCTGGTGGAACAGGCGCGGAAGGAGGACGTGTCGACGTCCGGCGTCATTCACGGCGGCGAAACGGCAGAGTTCCTTCGAGCCGAGGACGCCCGGGGCGACGATCTCATCGAAACCCTCCTCAGCGAACAGGAACAGGTCGCCCTAGCCCGCGAGGTGGCCCAAGCCTCGGCGGCCACGTCGCCGCCGGTGCAAGAGCAGCGTGACGAGGTGCTCGCCGACCTCCTCCAGGAGGAGCCGGCGCCGACCGCGATCTCCCGGACGGAACCGCCCGTCGCTCCGGAGGCGCCCAAGGATGTCGATGATTCCGTAATCGAATCGCTGCTCGGTGACGCGCAAGGCGAGTCAACCGCCGAACCGACGCGCGAAGAAGAAACGTAGAAAACACCGGACGAATGCTCGCGCTGGTCAACCTCTATCGTCGACTCGATCTCATTCAGCGGAAGCTGGTTTTTCGCGTGGCCGCCAGTGTGCTCCTGTTCGCGCTGTGCGTCGGCGTCTTCGGGGTACTGCTGGCCAAGAGCTACGACCTGCACGGTCAGCGGCTGGCCATCGCCCAGGCCCTCCAAGGACAGAACTACAACGACGGCGACCTGTACGCCGTCTCCCTCCGCCAGACCGGGACGGTAACCATCGCCGGCAGGACTTACGGCAGCGCTGAGCTGCTTGATCAAATCGATCGCGCCTTCGACGACGAGGGCGAGATTTTGAATCCGCTCGGCCTGGCCCGACAGTTCGTCGCCGACCAGGAACCTGCGTGGGCGCCGCGATTCCTGCTGGAGCAGCCGGGCACGACGTGGATGCTCGCGCTCGTGGCCACGGCGTGGCTGCTGCTGATCGTTTGGATCCAGATCACCTTGCCGTTCATCCTCACCGTCCTGGGCACGGGCCTGCCGGTGGGGGTGTGCTGGTGGCTTGGGGAGGAGCAAGCGATGCTCGCCTTCGCGGGCATGGGACTTTTGACCTTCACCTTCGTCCTGCTTACTCGGGGCGTGTTGATTCTCTTTTCGCGTCCCTACCAGGTGTTGGCGGTCGCCCAGACCGTGGTCAAGGAGGCGACGCGAAGCCGGGTTTCCCTGGTCTTTGTGATTCTGCTTCTGGTGTTGCTGCCGCTGTTGCCGATTTTCCTCGATCCCGACACGCCGCTGCGCTTCAGGGTGCAGACGTTCATCAGCCGCAGTCTCACGCTCACCTATGTGTTGGCGGCCTGTTTGACGCTGTTCCTGTCGTGCGCGACCGTCGCGTTTGAGATCCGCGATCGCCAGATTTGGCATCTCATGACCAAGCCACTCACGCGGTTGAACTACCTCGTGGGCAAATGGCTGGGGGTGATGAGCGTGAACCTGATCGTGCTGGTCGTCGCCGGCGTCTCCATCTTCACCTATATCCAGTATCTGCGCGAGTTGCCGGTCGCCGCCGGCGTTTCCGGCATCGACGACCGGATCGCGGTTGACCATGAGGTGCTGACCGCCCGGACGGGGATAAGACCGATCTACGCGCAACTGACCCCGGCTGAGCTTCGAGGGCGTGTCGAGCAGTTGATCCAACGCGATCCCGACCTCGCCAATCTGGACGACGTTCCGCGATCGGTGAAGAACCAAATGGCGAAGGAGCTTCAGCTCAACTATCTGACCTCGCAACGGTCGATTCCGCCGGTCGATCTCCAGACGCCCGGCTCGAACCAGACCGCACCTACGTCTTTTCCGGGTTGAAGCAGGCCCAAGACCTGCAAACGGCGCTGACCCTGCGCTACCGGTTCCACATACTGCGCGATGATGAGCACGAGCGATTCTCAGCCGCGTTCATCTTCAACGGCCGCCAGGAGACGGCGATGTTGGTGCAATATACACCGACCGTCGCCCATGTCCTGACGATTCCGATCATCTGGCAAGACGGGACATCGCTGATCAATCCGGACGGCACGCTGCATCTCACGGTCGTCAACCTCCCCCAACCCGCCGGGTCGGATGAGAGAGGCCGAGGCTCGCTCAATTTTGACGAAGAGGACTTCGAGCTGCTCTACAAGGTGACCACGTTCGAGGCCAATTTCGTTCGCGCCATGGTGATGACTTGGACGAAACTGGCGTTCCTGTGCATGCTCGCGCTGGCCTGCGCGACGCTGCTGAACTTCCCCGTTGCCTGTCTCATGGCGTTTACAATTTTCCTTGCCGGGACGCTCGGGCCGTTCCTTGCCTTGTCGTTGCAAGACTACTACCCGCCCCTCGTTAGTCAGATGGACTTCTCGGACGTGGGCATGGTCATTCAATGGGCCTTCAAATCGGTGATTCGAGGCATCGCCCAAGCCGTGGTCTTCCTGCTGCAACGCTTCGGCGAATATCGTCCGACGCAGAATCTCGTCGAGGGGCGGGTGATTCTCTGGCAAAACGTCGCCGGCGGAATCTTCTGGCTGGGATTGGTTTGGTCCGGCTTCTCGTTGCTGATTGGTTATCTCGTCCTACGCAACCGCCAACTGGCTATCTACAGCGGTCATGGTTAAGTGTTGAACCGCCTTTTCATGCGAGAGATTGACACATGAGATCCGACCGACTCGTTCAATTGATTGCCCTCATCATCACCATCGTCAGCACATCGGTGTGTGGCGGTCTACTGCCGGTGATGACGAAGATCGCCGAACAGCACACGCTGCGCTACACCGACATTGCGGTCGAAGGCGCCCCGCCATTCGTGGTCCTGGGAACGGCGATCGGCGCGGTGCGCGGCATCATCGTGGATTACCTCTGGATCAAAGTGAACCTCAGGAAGCAGGCGGGGCTGTACTTCGAGGTGATGGCCGACGCCGACCTGATCACCAAGCTCCAGCCCCGATTTGCCGCGGTCTGGGCCTTTCA
>JACZXL010000351.1 GCA_022571635.1 Planctomycetota bacterium | reverse complement strand
CCATTGCACGGTCAGCTCCGTGTGCTCCTTGGCCCCCGGCAGGTCGTGAAACAGCGGAACGAACTGATTGGCGGCCAGGTAGCGATGGCTGCGGTGCTTGCCGTCGTCTTCGCTCCGAGTCGGGTCGTCGAGATCGCCCGCGGCCGGGTCCGTCGAATCCACCAGCGGCATGTGACACTCGCGGCAACTGACGGTTCGACTCGGATCGTCTTCATGATGCCAACGACTCTTGCGCCAACTGTCGTACTGATTCTGGCCCTGCACCCAGCCGAACTTGTTGACCTCCTCGTCGATGTATTGCTTGTGGCACGCGGCGCACGACTCCGCCGTCTTGTAGAGCCGCCGCGAGTACGTCGCAATGTGCTCGCGCGGATAGGCCCGAATGAGAAAGTCGCTGACCCGCCGAGCCAGGCCGTCCTCGTGCGTCTCGTAGATGTAGCGCACGGGCGGACGGATCGTGTAGTCGGCGTTGCCGCGAACGTCCGTCTGCACGATGCTGTGACACACCACGCAGGAAATCCCTTCGTGCGAGCCCTCGGCGCTCAACGTATCGTTGCCGACGTTCTTCGCGCCGCTGAACAGGGAGATCGGGTCATGACAGCCGGCGCAGTAGCGCGTCACCTGCGGATCGCGCTCCTGCACCATGAGTTCCTGCACTTTCTGAAAGACAACGTCCATGGCCGAGTAGCGATGCGCGCTGGGCAGCCATTCCTTGTAGATCTCGGTATGACAGCCGCTGGTCCCGCATCCGGCCGAGCCGGCCAGCGCACGCGGGTCGATCGCACCGCGTCGCTTCACGTCATCGACAGCGCCGGACAGGATCGCGTCAATTTCTTGCCGTTGCTCGACGGTGAGGTCCAGGTTCCCTGCACATTCCCTTATTTGGGCGAAGAGTCCAATCGGCTCGCGCTCGATCTTCTTGAACGCCGCGAGGTATGCCGAGCGTGATTGGTCCCCCACAACCTGCAGCACGCGATCCTGAACCTGATTGTGCCACTGTGACTGATCGACCCGGGCCAGACTAGGCCAAAAGGGACGGTCCTCGCCGAACCGCCAGTTGTAGTCGTCCGAAAAACCCTGCTTCAGTTGCGGATCGGTGTACATCCCCGCCCAAACCGCACACAACACCACCAGCCCGCCGCCGGCGGCGACGCTCCGAACGTAGAACCTTCGCCGAGCGCTGCGCAGCAACCGAAGGGCGTCGGGATTGTTCACCTTTCGAACGATCACGGTCGCAAGGTGCACGATGATGAACGCCCCCATGGCAAGGCCGGTGATCAAGTGAACAAGGTCCCATGTGTAGCTCATTCGCGGGCCGACCAGGCCCTGCCACGTCACGACGAACCCGCTGACGACACAGGCGAGCATCATCGCCACGGATATGTACCCCAACAGTTGATAGTGACTGAGCTTGCCCCTGCGGCGCACCCGCCAGTGCCTGATCACGTACCACGTGACCGGAACCAGCATCGCCAGGCCGACCACCGTGTGTACGAGGACGTTGAATTGGCTGAACTCGTTGAACGGTACGAGGTAAATCACCAGGCCGCTGATCGAGAGAAACAGCAGCAGACCTCCGGTGATCGCGGCAAGGCGAGATCGCCATTCAGCCGCGGCGTTCACTCGAGCTCCGGTCTCGGACACGATGTTGTTGAGTTGATTTCCGCTGGACATTGTCCGCCTGCTCCTGATCCGGGCTCGTTCACCCGCGTCGCGACTGCACAAGGCCGGCCTTCCCCCGGTCGTTGAAGACGTCGGACCGATGGTTGATCGGTCCCCCAGTGCATCGGGCGGGCCGCCCTCCTACACGATAATCAGATCAATATATCATAATATAACCTCCAGGGTCATAAGCTCAAGCTCCCTTTTGCCAATTCTTGTCTGCTTTATTGCCCGCCTGGAGCTCTCAGCGAGCCCGATCACCCTGTCGATCAGAGCCCCCCAACCGGTGAATCCCGCCCGAGCTGCACCGATGAGGCGCTGTCTGAAGGCGACCCACCGTGTCGCAGATCCGCCGTGATGTGGCACATCCCCCGTCCGTCTCCGCGGGTTACCACCCTCGGCTATTACGCCTCAAGCCTCAAGCCCCAAGCCTCAAGCCTTTCTTCTCGACATCTTCTCCCTGTCACAATTCGCAGTTGGCGACAATATCGAAGCCGGTGACGTAGCGGATGTCGCCTTCGTTTCCGATGTTGGACCATCGAAATCGGCGTTGGTCGAGCAGGTTGCCGTCGCGGTCCAACTGGAGCAGGCCGAAGCTCAAGTCGCTGTCGTAGCGACCATCGATCGTCGTATAGATAAACTCGTTCGTCACGGCAATGCCTCGACACCAATTCTTCTGGACTCCATCCAGCCGAACACAGTCGACCTGGAGGTCATAACGGAATCGTGTCGAATCGAACTCCTTCGGTTGCGATGCAATGAGAATCTTCCCATCGATGCTGGTCAGATAGAATTTTCCATCGACATAATCTCCGTCGTGAACACACGTGGGCGTACGGTAATTCAACGTGCGAAGGCTGGCGTGAT
>JACZXL010000137.1 GCA_022571635.1 Planctomycetota bacterium | reverse complement strand
ATCAAATATATCCCCATAGGCAACTGCAATGTGATTCGACATGTAATGAGCCATAATCGTTTCCTGCGATACCCCAAGATCCGCCGCCATAAACGGCCACTGCCTTGTTGTACCCTCCCACCACGCATCACGCTTTTCCTTCGGCAGCTTAATAACCTCACCTTTGCCAATATCCATCCAAAGCACACCCCCACTTATATAGCAGCGCGACCAAGTTATCTCGCCCGGCAAACTCTCACCTGCAAAAGTTCCACCCGCAACTGGAAAGTAACCGGCCGGCTGACGATAAGAATGAACACCTTCAAGCGTATGCGCATCATGATTAAATGCATAAGCACCACACGAACCGGAATTAAGCAGAACCCAGACAAAACGCCCATCATGCTCTCCACCCCACCTGACGTCATGAAACATCACCGCTTGATGCAAGCCCTTTTCCTTAAGCAGTCGCTTCATCATCTCCATCGGCACCAAATTACCCTGATCAGCCTCGGTCGCTGTGGCAATCGTATCTCCGTTCGATTCCGGCCGACATGTCGAATTAAATAATCCCTCTGCAAAGTCTGATGGTGGCCTAAGCGACAATAATCCAAGCTGATACTGCCAACCCAGACAATCAGCCTTAAACTCAGCAATCAAATCAAGCACAACTAAGTAATCACGAAGCTGTTCGCACGTGGCATTCTCATCAAAATCCTCCGCATCCCCCTTATCCATCTCACCCCAATGAAACTTCACACCCGCTTGCTTGACAAACTCAAACGCTTCATCAATTCGCTTGCGATCAATTCCCTTGCCACGATCAATTATCCATGCTTGATCAACCTTATGCTCGGTAAAACCAATCGGATTAAGTAAGCGTGGCCCAAAATACCCATTAATCATCCCCATCGAAGTGTCGCCTAGCATCAACGCTAGCACTCGCCGCTTCTTAATCTGATTCGCAACTCGCTTTGCAATTGTATTTGCATCATCATTGACAGCTACTTCTGTTGTAATTTCATCAACACTATATGTAATCTTCCCACTATTACACCATTGCTCCAGCCTCTGCATAAATTCATCATCTTCCGACCAATTCTTAGCACTTGTCCAGATGCGCGAAAAAACTCGATCAACACTCGCCAGACACGCTCCGGTATTAAGCAAACCAACCAAGCCCGGCCAAGTGCCGGAAAAATTACTCGCCAGTAATAAAGGATTATTCTTCCCTACCACGCCATCGGTTGTGTGCGGGCCATAAAACCAATGCACACACACGCCGATCATCGGATCATCAATCGGCCCAAGCTTCTCAATCGCCTGGTGCGGCTTCGTAAGAAACCCCCCAACGCGATAACTCCCGCGCCCCAGCTTGGTTAAAGCTGTCTCCAACTGCACCGTCGCCTGTGTAACACTCGCTAATGCCAATTGGTTAGGCTTGTCTCGATAATCGCCCGGCCAAAATAATGCAATTTTCTCAGCCATACCCGTGCAAATCCTCTCTATAAGGAATGATAGTTTTCTAAGCAACCATCATAATGACTTGCAGGTGAGTTTGACGGCTGAGCTTTGGCATCTACGATGATGCTGTCCATCACAAGCGTAATCCACGGTTTGAGTATGTTGATTGCGCTTGGTTTGGGCGCTTAGCTCAGTTGGCTAGAGCACCGCCGTTACATGGCGGGGGTCACAGGTTCGAGTCCTGTAGCGCCCATGATGAAGCAGCGCTCGGCGTTGAGCGGTCGGCCCCAGGGTGCTGGGCTCGATCCTCGGGACGGACCGGAATCGGTTTCTCGTTGAGCGCCGTCCTATAATTTGAGCGCATTGGCAGGAGTGAGTGGGATCACTCTGCGCTAGCGGGGCGAGGTTGAGGCGAAGTTTGTTTGCGCGACTGAAACCGCCGATAGTTCAGGATGCACATTCCGGGGCAGCGTATTACCGCGTCATCGAAAGGGGACCGACGATGCTGAGCACTACCCCCGGCACCGGCTGCTTCGTGCAGGTTCCAGATGAGTCCAGTCAGCGCGCCCTGCACTCGGCGGTGGTTCAAGGGTTCGCGAACAACACGTATACGGCCGAGCTGCAAGAGGACGCGGCGCTGCTCGAAACCGGGCAGGACATCTTCGTCTACTACGAATCGAGCGGTGAGTTCACGCGTCAGTCGGCCCGCATCGACGTGATCGCAGACACACCGTCGGGCGGCACGTTCAGCTTCCAGTTCACCGGGGACGCGGTGTCGGCGGAGAGCCGCCAGTGCTATCGCGTCTCGACGGTCATGGCGGCGGTGACGGCGACGTTCGGAGGCGAGGAGAATTGCCCGGTGGTCGACGTGAGCCCCACGGGGTTTGCAGTGATCGCAACCGAGCAATACAAGGCCTCTGACATCGTCGAGGCGACCATCCGATTCGAAGGCGAGACGTTCAGCGGCCGGGGTCGCATCGAGAGCGTTCAAGAGCTGAGCGCGGGCCGGATCCGCTGTGGTTTGCATTGCCTCGATGGCAAGTCGACCGACGAGACATTGTCCAAGGGACTGCAGCAGATCAGCGCCGCCGTCCAACGCCAACATCTTCGCCGTCTATCCCGAGCCGGCTGAATCGAATCTCGATCACTCGACAAAGCAGCCGAGTAGCGCGACGCGCTTGGACCATGCGTCCGGCTCGTCGGCGTGTTCGGACGAGCGCTCCGCGGAGGGCGTTGCGGCCCAGGGGTATTTGTGAATCTGCTCGATCGCGTGCGAGTAGCGGATGAGGTGATCGAAGCGGTCTCGGCTCTCGGCGGTGAGATCGAATCCGACGATGTCCCCGAGGCGATGCTGTACAGGCTCGTTGACGATGCTGACGAATCGATCGGGGGCGGCGCAGGCCAGCAAACGCGAAAGGTCGATAATCGTCACGCCGTCGCGAACGAGCAAGGGCGACAGCGCGTGGCGGAGGGTGCCGGCGGTGGGATCGGCGACGCAGCGTTGAACAGCGCGATGCACCATTGCCGCGAACGATCGGTCGTCGCGAATGAAAGCGCGGAACTTCGGACCGGCGAGGCGCCCCATCCAGGCCGCGGGCAGTTTCATACCGAACAGGTCCGCACACGTTGCCCGGTCGGACCATCGCTGCGGCCCGGCGTGGAAGGCGGCCGACCCGTAGTTGATTCCCGCCAGCCAGCCCTTCGCCCCGGTGAGCGTCTGCTGCGATTTGTCACCGCGTCGTTCCTGCGTTTCCAAAAGGGCTTTCCAATAGGTATCCCACTCGCACTGTCGCAATTGCTGCCAGCTCAACGGCGACGCGAATCCGCCGACCACCGGCTTGGCTTCGATCATCTGCCCGGCCCGATTGCCGGTCTTTCGTGTTGTCTTGGCGTATTCGTCGTACTGTTGCCGGTGCGCCTTGAGCATCGCGTCGTTCACCGGCGAACGCTTGATGCTCTCGGACCAATCAAGCAGATCAAGAATCGTTTCGCCTGCGTCGTCGGTTCCGTCGAAGGTGTTCGACTCACAGAGCACCGCCGCTTCCAAATCGTCAGACATTGATGCGTCGGTCGCATCGAAGCTGCCCACGATGGCGCCGGTCCACCAGTCTTTCTCGTTGTCAAACAAATACACGTTGGCGTGGAAGCGCTGGATCTCGCGCGAGCCGAACTTGCCGGGGATGAACGTGCCGACATTGGCGCCTGCTTTGAGAAGCGCTTCGATCGCCTGCGGCGATGTCTGAACGCTGAGGTTGGTGGTAAGGTTGACTTCGACCCCACGTTTGGCGGCGCGTGACAAGAACTGCGCGAGCTTCTCGTCGTCAAAGGAAGCGACGAAGATATCGATCCGCTCGGAGGCGTCGATGAGTTGCTTGAGCTGTGATCGGATCTCGCGCGGGGAGGAAAGGAATTGAGTCGGCATTTGAGTCCTTTCAGCAGACGACTGCGAACGGCGGAATTGTACACGGGCGCTCAAGCCCCTGCACCGGGGGCGGCGTCGATCTGTGGGATCGGCCCGCCTCCAATAGCGATCAGTCCCTGTGGAGTCTGTTCGACCCAAGGCCGCAACTGAGGCCAAAGATTCGCGTTAGGGAGTCGTTTCAGAGGGATCGACGGGGCAAGTCGAGCCTCCGGCCGGCAGCCGCTGCGAGCCGCTATCGTTGGCCTATGAAGCGTTGGCACAAGAGCCTACTACTCTGCCTGCTCGTTGGGGCTGTGGCGAACGCGGGTGTCGCTTGGGTCGGAGCGGTCTGGACCCTGGGGTTCCACCAGCCGCAGAAGCCCTCAGATCGTTGCGTCCAGATCGGTCAATCACTCTGGACCAAATACGCGCCGGTTGGCGCCGCTCCGATACCGGGTATCCAGATCGCCGGAGCGAACTTTGCCGGCGAGTTTTGCATTATGTTGGCCGAATGCGAATCGCTCGTTGTGTATATGCACTTTGAATGCACGGGGTGGCCGTTGAAGTCGTTCGCAGCAGTAGTAGTCGAATCGCGGAGGCCGCCGGCGGTCAAGTACAGTGAACAGGAGGTGATCGGCGGCATCGAGCTCAATTGGAGAGGTGGTGGTGGCCCCATACTGCCCTACCTTCCGGTATGGCGCGGCCTGATAGTGAACACCGTCTTCTACGGGGCGATGTTCTGGCTGATGTTCGCGTCCTGGCCTGTCGGTCGCCGCATTATTCGCAGCCGTCGAGGGCTGTGCCTTTGGTGTGGGTACGACCTTCACGGGACCGAGCACGACCGTTGCCCGGAATGTGGCCGAAGCGTTTCGGGCAGTCATCTTTCATCAAACGGATCGTAGGATGGCCTGATGCCAATGACGCGATATTGCCTTGAGTGTGGATACAGTCGGCAAGGCCTGTCACAGGATACGGTTTGCCCGGAATGTGGCAAGGCGGATATCTTTGAGCAACAACGGGAAGTGTGCGCTTCGTTAGCGGCTCGACCTTGGTCGTTGCTATGGCGTGTCATGACGTTGCGCCGTCTACCCAAAGGCTGGTGGGTTGTGCTTGAGGAGCAGCCTCGGTCGCCGTTCCAATCCTGGCAGATCGTCGTCACCGGGGTATTGATCTTGTTCACGTTCTGCGCATTGGGCCTGTTCGTGCGGATCGAATCGACGACGACCTTGTTCTTGTACGATGTGAACGATCCGCAGCGATCGGCGATCACTGAACTCTGGGTACGAACTGACCGGCACAACCTGGCAACGGTCGGTAGCTCCTATACCATTCAAATGCTGCCGAGGTCTGCGCCGGTTGTGGGATCTAATCCGAGAACCGGCTACCAGCGAACAACCCGGTTCGCGTTCGGTCGCGATCCCTCGGGATCCGGGCCGAACCCGAGACTCGTCGGATATTTGCTGGCCTATACCATCGCGTTCTGGCTGTTGAGCCGGTTTGTGTTGTTGCCGCTCATCACCCGCGATCGGCGCGCGGCTGCATTTCGGCACGCGGCCCGGCAGACCGCGGTGATCTACGTCGCCCATGTGGTCTGGTTGATCGCTGCTTCATTGGTGGGATTCTTGGCGACGCTCACCATGAGTCTGATTTCGACGGTTCCACTCCATTGGATCAATATACCTTGGGTCATCCTGCTGATCGTGATGATGATCATCGGCCCTGGTGTGATCTGGTGGCGGGTGATTTCAGCCGACACGCTCCGGCATGAGTTTCCGAGGCGTATTTGGGCGATGGTGCTCTTGGTCGGTCTTCCGCTGGTCGCCGTGGTTGGCATCAGAATCATGTCGCCGTGGCTTTGGTAGGGCGGGCAGGCGCCGAATCACCACGCCATTAGCCTATGGACTCTCTCCTGAGCGTTCCCCGGCGGTGTGGGTGGGGCTGGCCCGGCGAAATCTAGACAATTCATGTGGATCGCATCCATCAAGGTCGGTGGCTCGAATCATTGAGACAGCCGCGAGGGTCGGCTATTCTTACGGGTCTGGCCGCGACTGGCGGTCGCCTACCTCGTGGGGGCCTACGGGGATTATTTGGATGTTTCGATTCTCCTACCGAAAACCAGGGTTGGCGGGGTACGGCCTGGTCGGTGCGTTGGTGCTGGCTGGGGCTGGCTGCTCGTCGATTGAGAAGGCCGCGCCCCGGCCTCGATCGGCCCGGGCGGACCGCTCGTTTCAAATCAACATTCCCCAGATCATGCGGGGCACGGTGGCCTCAGAGACGATCTTGGACGGGTACCGTCCGGTGGTGGTGCGGGGCTACGGCGTGGTGGTTGGGCTGAACGGGACGGGCTCGCGCGATCTGCCTCCGGATGTGCGGGCCCACATGATCCAGGAGGCGTCGCGAAACGGCATCGGCCTGGAGAGCTCCGGGTTCGGCAATGTCTCGCCGGAGCGGTTCCTGGACTCGATGGACACTGCGGTGGTGGTGGTCGAGGGCTTGATTCCGCCAGGGGCGACGGAGGGGACTCGATTTGATATCCGTGTCTACGCCCACCCCATGACGAGCACGACCAGCTTAGAGGACGGCCGCCTGTACACAGCCGAGCTTCGCCCGGTGGTCCGGCGCGGGCTGCCCCCCACCGGGAGCCGCCAGGCCGCCGCCATCGCCCGGGCCCGCGGGGAAGTCTTCATCAACCCCTTCGCCGAGCCGGGGGCGGTCGATCGGGACACGATCCAGCGCAAAGCGGGGCGGATTCTCAATGGCGGGGTCGTGACCCGCGACATCATTCTGAAGCTGCGGCTGGCGACCCCCAACCACACGAGGGCCGAGATTCTTCAGAACGCAATCAACGCGCGGTTCCCGCAGGAGCCGACCCAACACGACCTGACCGCCCGGGGCGAATCGGACGAGGCGATCCAGATCACGGTGCCGCCGTCATATCAGGACAAGACCCAGGAGTTCGTGCAATTGCTTCGGCACACGACGATCCGCCAGGCCGGGGCGGAATCGGTGGCGATGACCGTTCGCCGATACCTGCTGGAGCACCCAGCCGATGCGGACAGCGCCTCGTGGCGGTGGCAAGCGCTGGGGGTTCGGGCCTTGCCCACTATCCGGGGGCTGTACGACTACGCCGAGGAGCTGCCGAGGCTGGCTGCCCTGCGAGCCGGGTCGAAGCTCGACGACGCCCTGGTCGTGCAGCACCTGATCGAGATGGCCGAAACGGGCACGTTCGACACGCGTTTGCAAGCCATCGCGCTCTTGGCGGACATGGGGATCAACCCCCTGATTGATCGCACCCTGCGAGGCCTGCTGAATGATGCGGACGTTGAGATCAGGCTCAGCGCGTACGAGGCCCTGGTTGAGCGTCGTGATCCCTTCATCGTTCGGACCTCGGTGGACGGCAAGTACCTCATCGACGTCGTGGAATCTGACACGCCGATGGTCTACGTCACCCAAGTCGGCCAGCCGCGGCTGGTCGTGTTCAACCCGAAGCTGACGATCCACCGTCCGTTGATGCTGAGCGCGTGGTCCAACCGGTTCATGATCAAGGACCTCGACGACGAGTCGCTGGAGGTGTACTACCGGGCGCCGGATGCGGCGCAGGGGTCGATCAACAAGGCCGACCCGCAGTTGACGGCGTTTATTCACTTCCTCGGGCACACGACCTCAGTGCAAGACCCCCGTCCGGGGCTGGGCTTGAGCTACGGCCAGACGGTGGGACTGGTGCACCAAATTTGGAGGCAGGGGTATTTGGACGCCGATTTCAAGGCCGAGCAGGATCGCATTCTTGCGGCCATCGTTCGTCAGGAGCGTGAAACCACCGTCGGGCAGCGACCGGAGTTCGCCGACGCTGAACCTGAGGGTCTTGACGGGCTGGTCGGCGAGGGCTTGGAGCGTCGCGAGACCAGTGATTTGGGGCGTCTTGAACTTCAGCAGCGTTTGAATGATGTGAAGCCAGCCGTGCCCAGGAAGCCTCCCTCACCCAAGTAGCAAGGCCGCAACGTCGCCGCCGCTGGGGGCGACGGGAACCCTAGGTGATTCGTCCGAGCAAACTACCTCACGCTTCATCCAACGCAGGCCAGCCGTTTCCAGGACGGAACGCAGGCACGACAGGAGGTCATCGCCGTATGCGGCTTGCCAAGGTCGCCATTGCTGGATTCAAGTCCTTTGCCGATCCGATGGAGTTTCGGTTCGACGCGCCGATCACCGGCATCGTCGGGCCCAACGGCTGCGGCAAGTCCAACATCGTAGACGCCGTGAAGTGGGTGCTGGGTGAGCGCTCAGCCAAGAGTCTCCGCGGCGATGCGATGATCGACGTGCTGTTCGCCGGCTCGGCCAATCGCAAGCCGCTGGGCGCAGCGACGGTCACGCTCACGTTCGAGAATCCGGTGGTCCGCGCGGAGGAACCTGATCCACAACGACGCCGTGACTTGTCCGTGGACACCGAGCAGGTGGACGTCACGCGGCGGCTGTATCGCGATGGGCAAAGTGCGTATTTGATCAACGGCCGCAAGTGCCGGCTGCGCGATATCAAAGAACTCTTCATGGACACGGGCGTCAGCAACAACGCCTACTCGATCATCGAGCAGGGCAAGGTGGACGCCATGCTCACGGCGAACCCCGCCCAGCGGCGCGTGATTTTCGAGGAAGCGGCCGGTATCGCGAAGTTCAAGTCGCGCAAGATCGAGGCCGCCCGCCGGCTGGAGCGCACCGAGTTCAATCTGGTTCGAATACGCGAGCAGTTGCAGCAGACGCAAAAGCGGCTGCGCATCGTGCAAAGACAAGCCGCCAAGGCCCGCCGATTCCGCGAGCTGGACGCACGATATTGCCAGTTGCGGACCGATCTCGCGTTGGACCAATACCACAAGCTGTACTGCAAGCAGACGACGCTCAACGACCAGCTTGGGCGCTTGGAGACACAGCGGCGCGAGTTCACCGACCAGTTGCATGAGCTGGAGAACGAGAAGCAGTCAGCCGAATTCGCTCGACACGACCTTCAGACGCAGCAACACGAGCTGGAGCAAGAGCAGGTCGGTCTCGTCGCGACGCACAAGCACGCCGAGCAGCGGCGGGTGCTCATCGAGCGGAACCTCGCTGAGGCCCGTCAACAGATCGACCAGGATCGGACTCGGGTGGCTGATCTTTCAGCGCGGATTGACGCGCTGTCTGAACAGCTCCAGGACGCCCAAAGGCGAATCGACCGGACGACACGCAAGCTCGCCGAGGCCGAGCAAGCGGTGACGCAGATCAGTGATGAGTGGGGTCGGCTCCAGGAACAGCTTGTCGCAGCCCAGGAGGAACATGAGCGGCTGCGGGAAACCACGGCCCGCACCCAGCAGCAGCGAACACAGACCGCGGCAAGCGTCGAGTCCGTGGACGGGCGACGCAAGGCGCTCACCGAGCAGGCCGATCGTCTGGCTGGTCGAGCCAAGCACCGTGATGAGGAGTTGGCCCAAGCTCAGGATCATCACCATCAGGCCGAAGCCCGCCGGGCCGAGGCGCAACGCGAAGTGCAACGGCTCGAAGCGGAGCTGACCGAGCACGAGCGCGCGGTGGCGGAGCTGGGCGACCGCGAGGCGGCGTTGAGCCGAGAGCTGGCCGACGCTCGACACGAGCGGGCCGGGCTTGATTCTCGACGTCACTTGCTGCAGGAGATGGTCCAAGCCCGGGAGGGGCTGACCGACGCCGTGCGCACGATCCTCGAGAATCCCCAGCGGTTCCCAGCCGTTCGCGGGTTGCTCGCCGATGCCATCGACACTGATCGAGCCCACGCGGCAATCGTCGAGGCGGCGCTGGGAGCGAACATCCAGCTTCTGTTGGTCGATCGACCCGACGATGCGCAAGCGCTTCAGCGAGCGTTGCGGGATGTGCCGGGAAGCGTGCGGGTCATCGCCGCTCAACCAATGGCCCCCGCCGATCAAACCCCAGCCGCGAATTCCGATCAGCCGCTGCCGGACTGGGTCACGCCCTTACTGTCACGGGTTCGGGTACAGGCCCACGCACAGGATGCCGTGACCCGGCTGCTCGACCGGACGCTGGTGGTTCCCGATCTCGGGG
>JACZXL010000136.1 GCA_022571635.1 Planctomycetota bacterium | reverse complement strand
CCACAGTTCGTCATCGACTTCCCAGATCGTCGACATCCTGCCCTTGCGTTTCGCCATCCTGGCTCTCCTTGTGTATGTCCGCAACAAGGAGTATCGGCCTCAGAAGGCATTCTGAGATAGTTTCTAAGAATGAAGAGCACTCTTTTGATCCGTCAGACAGAACCTAGCCGCTGCACCTCGTCTGAAAATGCTATAACCAGTTCGATGAAGCGAATCGCGCGCTGGTTGATCGTTTGCTTGTTGCTCGGCATTGTTTCCACGATAGCCGTTGCTTGGGCTTGCGCTGCCTGGGTCGATCCGTATACCACGGCCCAGCCGAGCCCGCGAAGAAGCGGCGGCGCGATGGACGGTCGCTACTACACACTTTGGATTGTGGGCGAACATTCAGCATTTGGAACGGTGCGAACCCGATCCACGTGGGACGACCAGTCCAGCGTTCCGGTTAAGGTACGCGGTCCGTTCTTTGGTCCGCCGGAGCCCTTGATTCCAAAATGGGCTCCGTTTCTCGTTCCGTCTGCGGACGATCCGGCCGGGCCTGAACATGCGCGCGTCGCCGATGCACGCGGTTGGCCGTTCCTGGCAATGTGGTCAGCGCTCGCGTACGACGGCAAACTTCAGCCACCGACCAAAATGCCCACCATCATCAATGGCCTCGTCTTGAACAGTGATGCCCTATCTGGCCCGAATCCGCAGACGACCGTGCGCATGCTTCCCTTGGCGCTGATCTGGACCGGGTTCCTCGTCGATGCGACGCTCTATTGCCTGCTCTGGTTTGCCCTGCTTATGATGATCGTCGGCGTCCGGCGCGCGTTGCGTTCGCAACGAGGCTGCTGTGTCATCTGCGGGTACGATCTGCGCGGTACACCGCACGGCCAATGCCCCGAGTGCGGGACCACGCTCACAACCTGACCCCGGATTCTCGATTTTTCTGTTCGGAATGATCGTCGTTCTCACATTCTTAAGAACGTGAGAATGACAATCGCAGGAACGCCTGGAGCAACACCGGTAGCCGGCGTCCTTGGCTCACTCGGGCGCGATCGTTAGCAATACGAGCGTTACCGCACGCCCGCCGCGGCGGACCGGCTCGCTCCTGATACCCCTAATGCCAAGTGCCAAGTGCCTTGTTCTCCGCCACGATGCCTTCTTCCCGATGTCGAAGCGTAGCGGAGATCCCGATTCCATCGGGGCCTTCTTCAGTAGCTCATCCCCAGTTGCCCAGCAGAATGAGGAGATCGACGACGCCGACGTTGCCGTCGCCGTCCAGATCAGTGGGGCAGGTGGTCGGCGGATCAGGACACGGGCCCCAATCGCCGAGAAGAATCAGAAGGTCAACCACGTCCACCGAGCCGTTGCCGTCCAGATCCCCCAGCGGCGTGATTCCGCTGTTGTTCATCAGGATGACGACATCGGCCAACTCGTCGATCAGTACCAGATCCAGATCGCGGTCGTTGTCGATATCAACCAACAGCGCACAGGAAGCGGCTTGCGGCGCCTGGACTTCCTGATCGAAGGTGAAATTGCCCGCCCCGTCGTTGGTCAGGATGCGCCAATCGCCGTTGAAGCTCGAGATCACCCAGTCCAGGTCGCCGTCACCGTCCAGGTCGCCCAGATCGGTGGCCAGCGGGAAGGGATCGACGTTACTCGTCACGGCCGGGCCGAGCGTTCCATCGCCGTTTCCAAGCAAGATGGCGCCCTTGCTTTGACTTGCGTTTGCAGTCGCGACATCTGCCTTACCATCACCGTTCACGTCGCCGAGCACGAGCATCCACGGTCCGCCGCCGGCGTTCTGCGGCTTCATAGAAGTGAATGTCGCGTTGCCGTTGCCGACGTTGACGATCACCGTCTGGCTGGACCGCGCGCCGACGACGAGGTCGAGGATGCCGTCGTCGTTCATATCCGTCGCCGCCAGCGCCCACTCACCGCTACCACCGCCTTCGAAGAAGCTCGGCGAGCCGAAGACCCCATTGCCGTCATTGAGCAGGATCGACAGGTTGGAGCTGTTGGCGTTGGTGTTGACGATGTCAAGATCGCCGTCGCCGTCGGCATCGAGCACGGCGATCCCGCGCGGAGCAGCGCCGACGGAGATTGTCTGCTGCGGACCGTACGTTCCGTCGCCATTACCCAGCAGGATCGAGACACTCGCGGTGGCGATGTTGGCGACGCAGATGTCCACGATCCCGTCATGATTGAAATCCGCCGGCTCGGACGGACTGGCTTGGGTGTGGACCGGGAATGTGGGTTGAAGAAAATCGTCAAAGAGCCCGGTGTCGTCGGCGCGGTTGAGAAATACACGCAAATCCGCGGTCACCTCGTTGACGATGGTAATATCCGCCCAGCCGTCGTTATTGAGATCGGACGCAATGCCGCCGTAGGCGCGCGAGGTTTGATTGGGTTTGGTGCGCGTGGTCATCACGTCGATCTGGGTCAGGTCAATCGCCGCGGGCATGGCCGCCGTACAGAACGTGAACGAGTATCCAGCGCATCGCAACGAACCGCCGCCTTCGGCCAGGAGGTCATGCGAAAGGATCACCATCACATGCTCGCCGAAGAAGAAGGACTTGTCGGGGTTGAGGGTGACGATCTGGTTGTTGTCGGAGAAGATGAAGTCGCCCTGGGCCGTACCGCTCCAGCGTCCAAACGCCCAGAAGCTGTTGCTCGTGACGGAATCGGTATCGACCGGCTGATCGAAGTGGATGCTGATCGACGAGCCGGTCACCACGCTGAGCGCGTGCGACGCGGGGTCGACCGCCACGACGGTCAGCTCGCCGGCCCAAACCGGAGCAACCGCAGCAGCGATCACGGCGGCGCAGCTTGCCCAACTTGAACCACATCGGGGCAGCACGTATTGAATAAGGGAAAACCCTGAATGCGGGCGGCGGGACGCTCGTACACGCCAATCAGGAACGATCTTTCGGTCCATCGCGTTCTTCCTTTGTCTTGCAGCTTGTCCTCCAAGGACAAGCCTCAGGTCGAGTTCTCCAAAGTTTTTCCATTTCACAGGATCACGCTGAACATATCTCCGCAGGCCGACCGATACAAGATGCAATTCTGGCCCGAAGAAGAATTGTCCGAACGTCACTAGGATTACCTTCGTGAACCTGAACGTGCAGCGGCGCCACGCTTGATCGAGTTGAGTCCAGGACCGCCAAGTCAGGAATTCATGATGGATTCCCAATAAGACCGTGAGAAACCCGCATCCGTGCGGCAGGCGCCCCTGCCGAAGTCGCGGATCAATGGAGGAGCAGCCCGATGCCAGACCGACGACGGAGCGAGCCGTCGCTCACCGACTTTGCCGCGAGCGCCACGCCCAACGGCACATCCGCCCGACATCCAAATAGGCGTAGGAAACCCGACAATTCTCGCCGCCATCCTGCTCATAACCCCACGCAAGTCCCCGGCGTGCCGTGGATGATCTCCGCGGATGAGTCACAGATGTAGTACATGGGCGCCGGGTACGAGGCGCTGACCGGCCTCTCCTGCGCCGACCTCTACGCGGACCCCGACTCATGGATGGACGCGCTGCATCCGGACGACCGGGATCGAGTCGTCGCCGAGACGGATGCGCGAGGCGCCGGCGTACACGATGACGAACGCGACACCGTCTATCAACTCGCTCATCCGGGGGCCTCCGCCCGGGAGGTGCGCGTGTGCTCCTGGCCGGTCCGTGACGACGACGGGTGCGTGCTGTTCCGTGCGGGGGTCGTCGTTGACATCACGGATTGCGCCCAAGCCGCCGCCGTGCCGCCGCGAATGTTGGCCGGCGCCGACAGGGAGCGATGAGGACTCGCTGACTGACCATCGAGCGTCCCGGCTCACG
Organism: Planctomycetota bacterium; assembly: GCA_022571635.1. Lineage (GTDB taxonomy): Bacteria > Planctomycetota > Phycisphaerae > Phycisphaerales > SM1A02 > JADFNO01. Next base: position 6,143 of record JACZXL010000136.1, on the reverse strand, counting down.
CGGTGGCCAAACGAAAAAGGGACATCAACACGGCCGTCACCGTATCCGAAGCGCCAACACCGGGTGAAGCTTGGCGCACGCATGACCGCACGGTACAGTGCGAAACTGCCTCTGAACGACGTCGGCGGATCGAGCTGCCATATGGCCGTCGTCAAGAACGCCTCCGATCAACCGCTCGCACAAGGGACAAGAATGGCCTCAGGCTCGTACGTTTTCACTAGTGAATCGGTGTCGATGGGACACCCCGATAAGATCGCGGACCAGGTTTCCGACGCGGTGCTCGACGCCATGCTGGCCGTGGATCCCAAGGCCCGAGTTGCGTGCGAGACGATGGTCACTACCGGAATGGTCGTCGTCGCCGGTGAAGTGACCTGCGACGGCTACGTGGATATCAATCGCGTGGTCCGCAAGACGGTGACGGAGATCGGCTACGACAACGGCGAGATGGGATTTGACGGTCATAGCTGCGCGGTGCTTGTTTCACTCGATGAGCAGAGCCGCGACATCGCGCAGGGCGTGGACGAAGACGCGGCCACCGGCAAGGCGCAAGGGGCCGGGGACCAGGGCATGATGTTCGGCTTCGCGTGCAAAGAAACGCCGACGCTGATGCCGTTGACGATCGATTTGGCGCATCGGCTCATGGCTCGACATGCCGAGATTCGCGGAAGCGGCGCGATTGCGCACTTGCGGCCCGACGCCAAGAGCCAGGTGAGCATCGCCTATGACAACCATCGGCCGGTGCGCGTCGATACGATCGTTCTGTCAACACAACACGGACCGCAATGGAACGATCGGCAGGATGAGCTGGAAACACAGGTGAAAGAGCACATCCTTGAACCGGTGCTCGGCGAATGGTGGCACGATGACATCACGGTCCATGTTAATCCCGCCGGCAAGTTCGAGATCGGTGGCCCGCAAGGCGATTGCGGCCTCACCGGGCGCAAGATCATCGTCGACACCTACGGCGGTCGTGGGCGGCACGGCGGCGGGGCGTTCTCCGGCAAGGATCCGTCCAAGGTCGATCGCTCCGCAGCCTATATGGCCCGCTACGTCGCCAAGAACATCGTCGCCGCCGACCTGGCTGACGTCTGCGAAGTGCAGTTGAGCTATGCCATCGGCGTGGCCGAGCCCACCTCGGTGCACATCACCTGTGAGGGGACCGCAAAGATCGACGAACACAAGCTCGCCGAGCTTGTCCGTGAGCATTTTGATCTGACGCCGCACGGCATCATCGAAACGCTCGACCTGCTCCGCCCGATTTACCAGGTGACGGCATGTCACGGCCACTTCGGGCGCGCGCCCGGTGAAGGCGGCGACGGCACGTTCACGTGGGAAAAGACGGACAAGGTGGACGCGCTGCGAACCGCCGCCCGGCAATTCGCCAGCGCCACCGCCTAGGAACACTGCCTCGGCGAATCCTCGTGTCGCCTCCCCAACAATTGTCGCACTACGGGTGCCATGCTTCGTCTCCGGTCCTCCGGAGTGAAGCATGTCTTGTTCAACAAGGAACCGTGTTTCATCTGGCACATGCTTCACCCTGCGGGATAAAGCATGGCGCCCGGCCCGCAGCACGCTAAACCGAGAGCCCGTACGTTCAGTTTCATGGCTTGCACGCCTTGATTGCGTTTGTCGGCGCTATTTCCATCATTAGTTCTTCCGATTCGAGGCAAAGGCAATGCGAAAAACCCTGAATCGGCTACGCTATCGCGCTCGACCCATCGTTTGGGAAGCGGTCGCGATTCCTGAGAGTTACGCATTTGGAGAGGCTGTATATGAAGTCGACAACCATGCTCGTGTGCATCGCCGGCGCACTTGTGCTCGGTGGTATTGGAATCAAATTGTTCGTTCTTGATGAGGAGGCCACGCCCACCGATGAAGGTGTGAGCGAGCCTGAAGATGTGCCCGAAGAAATTGCGCCGACCTTTCCCGGTGATCCCATCGTGGGTGAGCCGATTGAAACCGCATCGGGGTTGACGTACTACGACCTTGTTGTCGGCAGCGGCCCACAGCCGGCAAGTTCCGCCAGTCAGGTGACGGTGCATTACACGGGTTATCTTGAAGATGGCACAAAATTCGACAGCTCGGTCGATCGGGGTCAGCCTGCGACGTTTTCATTGAATCGCGTCATCCCCGGCTGGACCGAGGGCGTCGGCTCGATGAAAGTCGGCTCCAAGCGCAAGCTCATCATTCCGTACAATCTGGCGTATGGCGAGCGTGGTAAGCCTCCGCAGATTCCCGCCAAGGCGACGCTCATCTTCGACGTCGAATTGTTGGAGATCATTGGAGAATAGGTTCGACCGGGCGCCAAGTTCATGCTTCCGTAAACGATCGCGCCCAAGCGAGCCGTAGGGCAGGCTTTGAGCCTGCCAGATCACAAGCCAGTCAGGCTCGCCAATTGGGGGTCGTGCCCTTGAAGATGGCATCATGGCATCATGGCATCGAGGGGAAAAGAAGTCACTAGGCATTTGGCATTAGACATTTGGCATCAGGAGCGAGCAGGGTCCGCCGCGGGGGATCGGCCCGGTGGACGTTCAAACACAATCAACAGCGCCCTCGCGTAACGGCCCCGTTTAGTCGCGAGCCGAAGGCGATCGCGTCGCGGAAATGGCACCGTGGCATCGTGGGCATGATGAAAAGGCCGAAGGCACCACTAGAAGGCAATAGCCGCGGCTCAGTAGCTGGCAAATTCGGCATCCTTGGTCGCAGACTCTTGTGGCATTTGGGGCGGCTCAGGGTATAATTTCGACGCACCGGTGCATGTAGAGGCACTTCGTATGCCGGTGGTCTTTGAACCTGACCAAACAGATCCTGCGGCTTTCCAGCCAGATAAGGAGGCCACATGTTGGGTAATGCGAACCGGCGACAGTCGTTCCTATACGGTATCAGCGCGACTTATGCGCTCAGTATTCTTTGCGTAGCCGCATTCGGACAATGTGAACTGCATGAGGTCCAGAAGCTGCTCGCCTTCGACGGTTCGTATTACGACATGTTCGGTTATTCCGTTTCAGTGAGCGGCAACATCGCCCTCGTCGGCGTGCCTCGGGACGACGACCATGGTGACAACTCTGGGTCGGTGTTTGCCTACCGCAACGACGGAACCGTTTGGGTTCTGGAGGCCAAACTTCTCGCCTCCGACGGCGCGGCGGGCGACTTCTTCGGTACCTCCATCGCTCTCAACGGTGATATCGCTGTGATCGGTTCACCCGGCCATGGCGACAACGGGTCTAGCTCCGGCTCGGTGTATGTGTTCGAGCGCGATCGTTTGGGTGTGTGGAAGGAGATGGTCGAACTACTCGCCTCCGACGGCGCGGCCGACGACAATTTCGGCCAGGCTGTGTCTCTTAGCGGCAATGTCGCCCTTGTGGGCGCCTCGGGCGATGCCGATCAAGGTCATCATACCGGCTCAGCGTATATATTTGCGCGCAGCCGCGCAGAACCGGATCATTGGGCACAGGCGGCCAAGCTCACCGCATCCGAGGGCGCGCAGCAAGATTTGTTCGGACTTCTCCTGTGCATCAACGGCGACGTGGCTGTGATCGGGGCCGCCGCAGACGATGACAACGGGGGAAGTTCCGGCTCGGCGTACGTGTTCGTCCGACCAAAAGACGGTTGGGCTGACATGACCGAGAACACGAAGCTAACCGCCTTCGACGGTGCTCAGGGAGACAACTTCGGGCTCGACGTGTCGGTCAGCGGCGACCTTGTCGCCGTAGGTGCAGCGCGAGATAACGACCACGGTGAAAACTCCGGCTCGTTGTACCTATTCGAGCGGAACGAGGGTGGACCCGAGAATTGGGGCTTCGTGACCAAGCTAACACCCCAGGACGGAGCCAAGGAGGATCTGTTCGGGTTCTCCGTGACTCTCATCGGCAATAGGCTCATGGTGGGTGCACCGACCGACGATGCCTGGTCTGGTTCGGCGTACCTGTTTGCGCGCGACGAGGGCGGAGGCGACAACTGGGGTCTCGTGGCCAAGCTTACCGCCAGCGACGGCGCAAGGTCGAACTCGTTCTTCGGATTCTCGACCTCGATGACCCGCGACGTCGCCGTGGTCGGCGCAATCGGCGACGACGACAACGGTCTTGAGTCCGGTTCCGCGTACATCGTGGAGCTTAGCTGCCCCGATCCCTGTCCGTGGGACCTCGACAAGAGCGGCGCGGTCGGATCGCCGGACCTTCTCTCGTTGCTCGTGCAATGGGGCACCGACCCCGGAGGTCCGCCGGACTTCGACGGGGACGGCGACGTCGGCGTGAAGGACTTGCTCTTCTTGCTGGGCGCCTGGGGGCCGTGTCCGTAAAGATGGCATCATGGGATCGAGAGGCAGAGTGTAGAGAAGGCTTTGAGCCTGCCGGATCACAAGCGAGTCAGCCCAGGGCCTGACCGACTTACATGTCCGTTGCGGATTTCCTGCTTTTCCCGCAGGATGACGCCTCTCACCCAACATGAATACTTGGATGAACGCTGATCGCTTAGTGTTTAGGGATCACGGAGGTGATATCTGCATCAACAATGAGAAGATCGGCGGTATGATCCGATGGCTCTCGGTCCCACATGCCAGTCCGCCGGCCAACCACGGATGGGCACTGTAGCGACCCAAGATCCGGGCTCTCGCGTAGAACGATGGTACTATACGTAGGAGGTAGCGCAGATGAATCTACGACACACACCGAATGTTGACCGCTTGTTCTTTGGCTTCTTACTAGGCTGGGCGACACTATTGACCGTGGGCGCCGCGCCCGTTCAGGCAGATACTCCAGAACAGAATGAGATCGCCAAGCTGCTCCCTGTCCCGGGCATTGAACTTGGGACGTTCGGCACATCAGTATCGATTGATGGTGACACGCTAGTAGTCGGTGCACCAAACTATGTGCCGGAACCCACAGGGCCTGGGTTGGTCTATATATATAATAGAGATGCCCAAGGTAATTGGGTTGAGCATGCAAATCTTGTGGTGTGCGATGCAGCGTGTGGCGATGGATTTGGTAGAGCAGTCAGTATCGACGGAGACACGATCATTGTCGGTGCGCCTGCAGCTGCCAATAGTGAGATCATAGGCGCTGCCTATATCTTTACACGTAACCAGCAAGGTGACTGGACCCAACAGGCCAAACTAATGGTCTCCGATCCCCGAATCACGAAATTAGGCGGGTCAGTTGCGCTCCAGGGGAACACGGCTGTCGTCGGCTTGATCTCCAGCAACATTCCGGATGTCTTCATATTCGTTCGCGATCAAAACGGCCAATGGTCGCATGAATCCACACTATCCGCTCCGGGCACCAACTCCCATAACTCGCTAGCCATTCAAGGCGACACGATCATTGTCGGTGCGCCCTTTTTTGGCCTTGATGATCCTAAGCAGACCACGTTTGGCGCAGTGTACGTCTTCACCCGTGATGAAAATGGTAACTGGGCGCAACAGGCACAGCTACTCGATCCCGATCCCGTAATGCCCTTCAATTTCTTCGGCTTTTCCGTAGCCTTTGATAATAGCACTGTCGTCATAGGCGCGATAACATTCGAGGTTGACCGGGCGTACATTTTTGACCGCAACGAACAGGGCGACTGGTTGATGCAGCAGGTACTGGATCCCGACGGTAACTCTTCAACAGACAACTTCGGCGCTGCCGTAGCCATCCAAGGCGACACACTTGTTGTCGGAGCCAGCCACGACGCTCCCAGTGGTTCCGCACACATCTACACGCGCGATGAACGTGGAATCTGGTCGGAGCACACCAAACTTCTGCAATCCGATAGTGGCAGCAATGACGTCTTCGGCGCCGCAGTTGCCCTTGACAACGATACAATCATCGTTGGCGCACGGGGTGATGATGATAATGGCAGCTCTTCCGGTTCAGCCTACATCTTTGATGCTGCCGGCACCCCCGGAGAGTGCCAGGCCGACCTCGATAGTGACGGCAACGTCGGCGTGAAGGACCTGCTCATCTTGCTGGGAACCTGGGGGCCGTGCCCGCCGAAGGGAGATTGCCCCGCCGACTTCGACGCCAGCGACGACGTTGGCGTGAAGGACTTGCTCTTCTTGCTGGGCGCCTGGGGGCCGTGTCCGTAAAGATGGCATCATGGGATCGAGAGGCAGAGTGTAGAGAAGGCTTTGAGCCTGCCGGATCACAAGCGAGTCAGCCCAG
>JACZXL010000135.1 GCA_022571635.1 Planctomycetota bacterium | reverse complement strand
TTGACGAACAAACGTCCCGGGATCGGGATCGAGCCTTGGCGGATGGACGAGTTCGTCGGCCGGCGGCTGGCGCGGACCGTCGAGGCGGATACGCCGCTGGTCATGCGAGATTTGGAGACCGCAGACCCCGCCGAGGCCCAAAACACGGTCACTTCAATCAGCGGACTCAGCTCGCACTGAACCGGTCCGATCTGACTCGCTCGACTCCCGGTGCGGGTGAGGCGAGTACACTGCGCTCATGGCCGACCAACAACGCACGATCGCGGTCGTCACCGGCTCGCGCGCCGATTACGGGCTCCTTCGGCCGGTCATGCGGGCAATTCACGATCATGCGGACCTTCAACTGCGTGTGATCGTGACGGGGGTCCATCTGCTCCCGCCGGAGCATACGGCCGAGGAGGTTGCCCGCGACTTCACCATCGCCAACACAATCCCGATGCAGCGCCAGGGCGAATGCAGCCGCCTTGAGGACGCCGAGGCGCTGGGGCGCGGCGTGACGGGTTTCGCCCAGTGGTTGTCGCGCCATCCCGTCGACGTCGTGCTTGTGCTGGGCGATCGCATCGAGGCGCTGGCTGCGGCCGCCGCCGCTTCCGTCGGCGGTATCCGCGTAGCGCATCTGCACGGCGGGGATCGGGCGGAGGGTATTGCCGACGAGGCGATTCGACATGCGATAACCAAGCTCGCACACATACACCTCCCGGCCACGGAACAATCGGCGAAGCGCATCGAAGGAATGGGCGAGGATCCAGATCGAATCCACGTGGTCGGCTCACCGGCCCTTGACGAGCTTGCCGATTTCCCCCCACTTCCCGATGAGAAGATGAATGCGCTGGGCTGGCCCGAGATTGTGATGCTGCTGCACCCGACCGGCGGGGCGATCGAGCACGAGCGCGCCCGGGCGGCGCAGCTCCTGAACCTGTGTCAGGAAGCGGGCAAGGTCCTGGCCGTTCACCCGAACCACGATGCGGGCCGAGAGGGGATCGTGGAGGCGATTGACAATGCCCGCTGCGGGCAGCGGGACCACCTGCCTCGGCGGGACTTCATCGGGCTTCTGCGCCGCGTGCGATTGCTCGTGGGCAACAGCAGCGCGGGTCTTATCGAAGGCGCCGCGATTGGGGTCCGGTGCGTCAACGTCGGCCGGCGCCAGGCCGGCCGCGACATGTGCGCCAACGTGATCAACGTGCCGGACGGTGAGCCGGATTCGATCAAACCGGCCATCGCCCGAGGTCTGGTCGAGGGTCTGGTCGAGGTCGAGCATGCCTACGGCGACGGTCGGGCCGGGATCAGGACGGCTGTGGTCCTGGCCGCGTTCGACCCGGCACGCCTTGAGCTGGTCAAGCGGAACACGTTCTAGGACGTTGCCGGGGTGCCGGCGTACCTGCATTTCCCGGACGTTCGATCAAGTCGGCACCAGCGGCGGTCGATGTCCATTTCGGGCTCTCACAGGACCCAACCTCAAAAGGGAAACCGCATGGACGCCATCCAGAGCGAGGAGCAGCAGGCGATCGTGAAGACGACGATCTCCGGCATCAGCCATATCGCCACCCTGCCCGAGATCACACTCAAGATCATCGAACTCGTGGAAGACCCCACGAGCACCGCTCATGATCTTCACAACGTGATCTCCAACGATCAGGCGTTGTGCAGTCGAATCCTCAAGGTCGTCAACTCGGCGTTCTACGGCCTGCCCCGGCAGATCGGCTCCATCAACCGCGCAATCGTTCTGTTAGGTCTCAACGCGGTGAAGAACATCGCCATCGCGGCAAGCCTCACCAAGCTGTTTCGCGGGGGCGATCTGTGCCCCAGGTTCTCCGCGCGAGACCTTTGGACTCACTCCCTCGCCACCGCCACCGCCAGCAAGTTGATCTGCGATCGGCTCCAAATGGGACTGGCCGACGAGGCCTTCCTCGCCGGGCTCATCCACGACATCGGAATCATGGTTGAGATGCAGGCCAACCGGCACGACTTAGTCTCGGTCTTCGAAGAAATGACGTTCGATGACGACGACATACCCACGAGTGACATGCGCGAGATCGAGTCGCGAATCCTTGGCGCCGATCACCAGGCGTTCGGCGCCGGTCTGTGCGAGGCGTGGAAGTTCCCGCAATCGTTCAGCTACGTGACCGGGCATCATCATGATCCGACGGAGTTGCCCCCAGCAAACCGGACGCTCACGTCGATCGTGTACATCGCCGACCGCTTGGCCGGACAGATGGGCTTGGGCTTCCGTGGCGACCTCGTGAGCCTCGACATCGCTCCCGAGGCGTTGGACGACCTGAACTTCCCGTCGGAGACGCTCGAGCAAATCAAGAAGAGCCTGCCGCAGGCGTTTGAGGAAATCGAGGCGATGTTCAGCTGATCGTCGCCTCGGGCACACGCCAACTGAGCCCAGTTGACGTCCAATCTCCAGTTCGTTGCGTCCCGGCCGAAGCGCATATCATTGAGACGATGTCGGAAGCGGTACGCGTGAACTTCGCCCACCCCCTGCCCGTCTTTCCCCTTCCCGATGCGGTTTTGCTGCCACATGCAATCCAGCCGCTGCATATCTTCGAAGCGTGTTACAAGCAGATGATCGATGACTGCCTGGACGGTGACCGTCAGGTGGCCATGGCGAGTTTCGCCGAGCAACGTGACGACGACGACTGCGACTGCGCACCGCCGCTGAGGCCGGCCGTCTGTGTCGGGAAGATCGTCCAACACGCCCATGTACCCGGCGACCGGCATGACATCCTGCTCCAGGGCGTGTGCCGAGCCAAAATCATTGAGCTGATCGAGCCGGAGAACGGGCGCCTGTACCGCATGGCAAAACTATCGCCGCTCGAACCCGTGGACGAGCACCCGCCGCCGATGCCCGAGATCCGCCGGGAACTCCGCAAACTGCTCAACAGCCGGACGCTCAGCCGCTTGCGGTGCATCGAAACCGTCATGCACTGGTTCGATCGAGATGACGTCCCCACCCACGCCTTGATGGAACTGATCGGCTTCGCCCTTTTGCGCGACGGCGAGGTCCGATACCAACTGCTAGCCGAAGCCAGTCCCCAGCGCCGAGCCGACATGATCAAGGGCGAATTGCTGAACCTCAGTACCTTGGTCAGCCGGGCCGAACGGCAGAGCTTCAACGCCTGGCCGAAGGGCCTGAGCTGGAACTGACGGCCGCGGCGGGATAACACAACACCGATCGACGGCGCGCCGCTCACTCCTGAGGCTTAGCGTCCCTTGCCCTACCCGAGCCGCCCCTTCCGGCGCAAGCTGCTCATGAACTGCTGGAAGTAGCGCCCGGGACAAGCGGTCGGCGCCAACTCCTGATGGGTGTAGACGCGACTGCTCGGGACACGGTAGCGGTCCATCAGCGAACTGACGAGCTGGCGCACCGATGCGAGCTGCGCCTCGGTGGGCTGCTGTCGATCGAAGTTCCCCAGCACCACGATTCCGATGTTGGCGTAGTTGCGATTCTTGACATGGGCGCCTTGATACTGCAACGACCGTCCCTCCCATACGCGACCGGCCCGGTCCACAATGAAGTGATAGCCGATGTCGCCCCATCCTCGACGTCGATGTGCTCGGCGTATCGCCTCGATGCGCCCCGCCGTTGCTCGCTGATCGGTGTCGAAGAACGGATCCATACCGTCGTGGTGGATGGTGATGTACCGTACCGGAGACAGACGGTTCATCTGGGTCGTCGCCGGTTCGCCCTGAGCCCATTTGCTCCGAGCGAGCACCGTCGCTCGCGACGGCGACGACGGCAAGGGCCCGGGATCAGCCGGCGGCTGGTATCGCGGCGGTACGGTCTCGGCTTCATACAGCGGCGGCACATCCAACGCAGGCCAAGGCGGGTTCGGTAGCATCACGAGCGTTGTTTTTTTCGCGCAGCCGGCGAGCAGCCCCAGCCCCAACAGCAGGAAGCCGCGTCGCGTCGCCGATACCGTCGCCATCTGGCTGCTCGTTGGGCCAACGCATTCAGGTTCGCTCATGTGCAAATCTCAGCCTACATACATAAGGATGTTGCGGATGTCACCGGCAATATCGGTCCCGCCTCCGGCCCGACTCCACTCTCGCTACGCGGCAGATCAGTGACGACGGTTGCGCCCGACACCCCAAGCCGCGGCGATCCGACCGGTCATCGACACGACCGGCCGACCCCCGACCGCGGTTAGCGAACCTCGGCCGGCGACGCCAAAATTAGTCCGCCCGACCACCGGTGGTCGATGGGCAACATGTCGCTTGGCGACCCGGAGGGTGCGGATTGTAACTAACTGCAAATACGCCTGTTACAAACGGGCCTGGGCGGCCCCGATCCCCGCGCCACGACCGGCGTGAACGCGCCGAATCGACTATAATCCCATGACCTTCTAACCCCCTTGGCTCGGCCACTCAATCACAATGACGAATACCGAACACGCTTCCCCCACCGCCGCCCCCGATGCCTACACCTCCGAGTCGATTCAGGTTCTCGAGGGCCTGGAAGCGATTCGCAAACGGCCGGGCATGTTCGTCGGCGGCGTCGGCCTCTCCGCTATCCATCACCTCGTGTATGAGTGCGTCGACAACGCCATCGACGAAGTCATGGCCGGCTACGCCACCACCGTTACCGTCCAGCTCGATGTGGACGGCTCATGCTCGGTGATCGACAACGGCCGAGGCATGCCTGTCGATCCCATGGTGCACGAGAATCCCACGATCAGCGGCCGGCCTGCCGTTGAGGTCATCATGACCGAGCTCCACGCCGGCGGAAAGTTCGACGACAACGTCTACAAAGTCTCCGGTGGTCTGCACGGCGTGGGCGTGAAATGCGTCAACGCCTTGTCCGAATGGACCGAGGTCGAGGTCGTGAAGGACGGCAAGATCTATTTGATCACCTTCGCCCGCGGTGAAATCGTAAACCCGCTGCATGTCGTCGCCACCCGCGCCGATGCCACCGAAGACAATCCGCGCGGCACCGGAACCAAGATCAGCTTCCTGCCCGACTCGGAAATCTTCCCGGACATCTCCTTCCGCTACGAGACACTTCAGCACCGCCTTCGCGAACTTGCCTACCTCAACCCCGGGGCGACCATCCGTCTGATCGACGAGCGAGTCGACCAGTCAGGCAAGCCTCGGCAGGAGACGTTTCACTTCGAGGATGGTCTGCTCGGCTACGTCAAGCACCTCAACCGCGCCAAGACCCTGGTCAGCCCCGCCATCCGCATCGAACGGACCGATGCCAAGAGCGGCATCACCATCGACATCGCCATGCAGTACACCGACTCACCCAACGAGCTGCTGCTGCCGTTCGGAAACAACATCTTCAACCCCGACGGCGGCACGCACGTCGCCGGGTTCAAGACTTCACTCACTCGCACCATCAACAGCTACGCGAAACGTAAGAAGATTCTGAGGGACATCACCCCCACCGGGGACGATCTGCGCGAAGGTCTCACCGCGGTCATCTCGGTGAAGATGCCGGAGCCGCAGTTCAACAACCAAACCAAGGAGAAGCTGCTCAACCCCGAGGCGGAGACGATGGTTGCGTCGTCAGTGACCAAGCAGCTCGGGGCCTGGCTGGAGGAGCATCCCGCCGAGGCCAAACAGATCTGCCTCAAGGCCGTGCTCGCCGCTCAAGCCCGCGAAGCCGCTCGCAAAGCCCGCGAGCTGATCAAACGCAAGAGCGCCTTGGACTCCGGCGGCATGCCGCAAAAACTCGCCGACTGCGTCACCAACGACGTCGATCGCGCCGAGCTGTTCATCGTCGAGGGTGATTCGGCCGGAGGATCGGCCAAGGGCGGACGCGACCACGATACCCAGGCCATCCTCCCCCTTCGCGGCAAGATCCTCAACGTCGAAAAGGCCCGGCTGGACAAAGTCCTTGGCTTCGAGGAAATCCGCATCCTCATCCAGGCCCTGCAGTGCGGCATCGGCGAGGATTTCGACATTGCCAAGCTCCGCTACGGGCGCGTCATCATCATGACCGACGCTGATGTGGACGGCTCGCACATCCGCACCCTCCTGCTCACCTTCTTCTTCCGCCAGATGACCGAGCTGATACGCCATGGCAATATCTATATCGCCCAGCCGCCGCTGTTCATGGTCACCCGTAACAAGAAGAGCAAATACGTCCTGAACGAACAAGAGCTGTCGGACGTCCTCGCCGAGCTCGCGCTGGCCAACGCCGTGCTCACGATCCGTAACGAGGATGGAAACGAGCATCGACGGATTGACGGCAAGGAACTGCTCCAGCTCGTGAAGCTCGTCGAGCGATTGCGAGAGCTGGTGAACGTCGCCGAGCGTCGCGGCATCGCCTTCACCTCGCTGCTGGAGGCGCGCGATCACGATCCCAACGGCAATCGCAGCCTGCCCACGCACCTGATCCGTTGGCCGGAGGGCGAAAAACTCTGCTGGTCCGAAGAGGAGGCCGGGCAGATCATTGCCGAGCACAATCTCGTGCTCGACGATCTCCGCGCCGGCGAGGGACAGCAAGCCAGCGGCGCTTGCAATCTCGCCAGTCTGCGCGAGCTGCACGAGAATCGCGAGCTCGAAAAGATCTTCGAACGCCTCGCTGACTACGGCCTCGATATTGAAGATTATGGTCTCGTGCAGGAGGAGTCCGTCACCGGCGAAAAGATGCCCACCCGCTATGCCTGGATCATCAATCACGCCTCTGCCGAGCCGGACGTGGTCGATATCCCCAACATCCCCTCGATCCTGACCGCGTTGCACGACATCGGCCGGCGCGGCATCGAAATCAAACGCTTCAAGGGCTTGGGCGAGATGAATCCCGAGGAGTTATGGGACACGACGATGGACCCAGCCAAGCGCACGATCCTGCGCGTCACCTGGGACACCGCCTCCGACGCCGAGCAACTCTTCGCGACGCTCATGGGCGAGGACGTCCAGAGCCGGCGTGCGTATATCGAAGAGCACGCGCTGGAAGTCAAAAACCTGGACATCTAAGCAATCCGTACCGAACAACCCACGCACCCATAAAGCCCGCGGATTCCTCACCTCGGGTGCGAATCGACCGAAGACGATGGCGCGTAAAAAACCGCCTGGATCGTGTCGTGGTCCGCGAAGATGACGATGTCAATCGACTGACTACTTTGTAGACCGACAGTGGTTCTCGGCACCAATAGACTGCCAACCTTCCAACCGGCAAACGTCCGACCCTGGTAGGTCTGCGGCGCCACCAGGGTCACCACGCTTCCCAGCGGGTACGTTCGCTCGAAGCTGGCAAACCCGCCACTATCGAGTTGCGGATCCAGCGGAGCGACATCGATCCACACACCGGGCAGGTTCGATTCCACCGTCAGCAAGCCCGGCGGCGTGCCCGGCGGCACGAGGCGAATGCAATCGCTGGCGCTGAACTCCGTCCCGTCAAGCAGCGCGCCGGTGACGATGAGCTCAACCAGGTCCCCGGCCGGCAAGTCGTTCAACAATAACGCCGCCACGACATCATCGGTTCTGAACTTCATCGCCAGGTCTAGGATGCCATCACCTGCGAGCTCATGGCAGTCGCACAACTCACCCTCAAACGGCGTGGCCACATCCTCGAACACCGAGTGCGGTCCGGGCGGACCTTCGTTCGGCGGCACGCTGCCGCCGATGCCATCGGCACGTGAGAGCAGGATGCTGGCGAGATCAATCTCCATCACATCAAAGTCGGCCGTGCCGACCACCGCCACCGGCAGCACGCCGCGGCTGTTGCGGTTGAACGAGTTCGGGCATCCTCCGGGTTTGATGTCCAGATCAAGCACAAGACCTTGAATCTCGCACTCATCAGGAATGCCATTGCCGTTGTCGTCCTCGGACGTACCATCCGCGATATCGCAGATATCGAGCTCACCGTTCTCGTTGCAATCAGACAGACCCCCAAAGACATATAGTGCGCCAGAATTACCACCCGGGTCGTCTTCCTCCGGCGCACCGACGCCGGCGATGCCGTTATGTACACCTACGAACACCCCGAAGGCGTCCCCCGCCGCTCCGTCCGAGCCAGCTAGTTTGACCTCTTGTGACCATCCGTCGCCGTTGAAACTAAAGACGTAGGCAGAGCCCGAGTCAGTTCCATTATCGTCGTCCCATCTTGCGCCGATCACGGCCACGTCTCCCGAAACCGCTACCGAATGCCCGAACTTATCCTCAGGTTCGCCGTCCTTCGCTAGAAGTTTCTGCTCCTCCGTCCACACAGAGTCCATGAATCTAAAGACATAGGCCGATCCTGATTCAAATCCATTGTCCTCATCACCCCTTGCTCCTATAACTGCGACGTTCTCTGAGAGCGACACCGAGAAGCCGAAATCATCAAGGATATCACCGTCTGAAGCTAAGAGCTTCTGCTCTTCGATCCACGTCGATCCATTGAATCGGAAGACGTATGCGGCTCCTGACTCCACGCCGTTGTCGTCGTGCCTTCGGGCTCCGATTAGAGCAACGTTTCCACTCAACGCGACCGACCAGCCGAACCTGTCTTGCGTTTCACCGTCGGACGCCAGAAGTTTGATCTCTTGCTCCCAGACACTTTCCGTGCGTCGAAAGATGTAGGCTGCGCCTGAGTCTACTCCGGCTTCATCCGCACGATAAGCCCCTACGATCGCTAGATCGCCGGAAATCGCTACCGCCTTCCCAAACTCGTCCGCCTGCGAGCCGTCGGAAGGCACGAGCTTGGCTTCTTGGATCCAGACGCGACCATCAAACCGAAAGATGTACGCCGAACCGGATTCTGGTCCATTGTCATCGTCTCCGTTCGCCCCGACTATCGCCGCGTCTCCAGAAATACCAACAGATTCCCCAAATCGATCTTCGTTGACTCCATCCTTAGGAAGCAGTTCCGCCTCCTCGATCCAACTCGCGCCGAGGTACCTGAATATGTATGCCGCGCCCGAATTGTTGCCGTTGTCATCATGAAGGAGCGCTCCGACGATGATCCGGCCGTCACCAACGTCAACGGCATTACCTAGATGGTCGCCGGCATCTAGATCGCCGGCCATAAGCTTGACCAATTCTTGCGCCTCGCAATCGTCCGATTCAGTTGCCAGGGAGTCAAGGGTCTTGCCCAGACCAGCGCTTTGACTGAGCATGAGAAAGACGCACAATACCCCTACTGTTGCCGTGATGCTGGTAATCCGATGCGTTCTCATTTTTCCTCTCCTGCCTATCACCCCATCTTTCAGCTAGGTTACTGACCTGTCAAGAGCGAATCCTCAAAAATACTGGTGCTGAACCAGTGAAGCAACGAGAGACGGACACGCGCGAGGCATTTATTTCAAGGTCGGATCCACCAGCCCGGCTTGTCGGAAGCCGTCGGCACGCAGGAGGCATGAATCGCAGTGACCGCACGGTTCGTCATTCGATTGTGGGTCGTAGCAACTGAACGTCAACGAATAATCGACGCCGAGGCCTATACCGCGCTTGATGATTTGTGCTTTGGTGAGATCGATCAACGGCGTATGGATCGTGATGCGATGTCCCTCGACACCTATTTTCGTGGCGAGGTTCGCCATGGTCTCGAACGCTTTGATGTATTGCGGCCGGCAATCCGGGTAGCCGGAGTAGTCGATCGCGTTGACGCCGATGAAGATGTCCGTTGCGCTGAGAACCTCGGCATAGGCGAGGGCGAAGCTCAGGAAGATCGTGTTTCGGGCCGGAACATAGGTGATAGGGATTCCCTCATTCATCACTTCCGGGGGTCGATCCTTCGGCACATCGATATCGTCCGTCAGCGCCGACCCCCCGAACGCACGCAGGTCGATCTTGACGACACGATGATCGATCACGCCGAACGCCTTGGCGACGTTGGCGGCTGCCTCAAGCTCGACACGATGTCGCTGGTTGTAATCGAAACTCAGCGCGTAACAAGCAAGTCCTTCATCGCGCGCGATCGCCAAGGTGGTTGTGGAATCGATCCCGCCGGAGAGAAGTACAACCGCCTTTGGCGCGACGTCTGTCATGTGGATCGATCGTAGCCGGATGGTTGTTTGCGTATCGGCGCCTGCGTCAGTCTGCGCTGGCCGCTGAACCGGCC